>CBIHQO010000851.1:0-3052 GCA_966211735.1 uncultured Schlesneria sp. | reverse complement strand
ACAGCATCTCGACAGACATCACGTCGCCAGTTCCTGCAAGGCATCGCCGCCGCGGGAACCGCCAGCATCCTGCTCCCATCGTCCCACCGGGCATTCGGCTTTCAGTCCACGAGCGAGCGTCCGGTCTTTGCGACGATCGGCTTGCGTAATCAGGGCTGGGAAATCACGAACAAGTCGTTCGGTGTCGCCGATTTTGCGGCCTTCGCCGACGTCGACGCCAACGTCCTTGCCGAAAACATTGCCAAGGCCGAAAAACGCCAGAACAAGAAGCCCGATGGCTACAAGGACTACCGCAAGATCCTCGATCGAAAAGATATCGATGCGGTCATGATCGCCACTCCCGACCACTGGCACACGAAGATTGCCATCGAAGCCATGCTCGCGGGCAAAGATGTCTACTGCGAAAAGCCGCTCACGCTGACGATCGACGAAGGCAAGCTGATCGAGAAGTTCGTCAAGCAGACCGGACGAGTCTTCCAGGTCGGCACGATGCAGCGCACCGAGATCGACCAGCGTTTCCTGAAGGCCATCGCCATCATCAAAGACGGCCGCATCGGCACCGTGAAAAAGGTGACTTGCGGCATCGACCGGATGGAATCTTCGCCGGTTATTCCAGCGGTGACTGCGCCTGAGCAAATCGACTATGACCTGTGGCTGGGCCCCGCCCCCAAGGTTCCCTACCGAGCTCTGCCGGAAATGCGAAAGGGTTACGGAGGCGGGGTGCCGCTCTACAGCAACTGCCACTATTCGTTCCGCAACTGGCACGAGTACTCTGGCGGCAAGCTGACTGACTGGGGAGCTCACCACGTCGACATCGCCTGCTGGGCACTCGGCGCCACCGACACCGGACCAAGCAAGGTCACGCCCGTCGATTACAAGCTGCCGGTCGAATACAAAGACGGCAACCCCACGGTCGCCGATCAGTACAACGCCGCCACTCAGTTCACCATCCGTGTCGACATGCCCAATGACGTGGAGATGATCATCACCAGTGAAGGGGACAACGGCATTCTGTTCGAAGGAACCGAAGGTCGGATCTTCGTCAACCGCGGCAAGCTGACCGGCAAGCCCGTCGAAGATCTCAAGGACAAACCTCTACCTGAAGGCGCGATCGAGAAGATCTACGGTGGCAAAGTCAGCGGAAATCATACGATCAACTTCATCGAAGGGATCAAGGCCCGCAAGCAACCGATCTCCGATGTCTGGTCACACAACCGCATGCTCGAAATCTGCCACCTCTCCAACATTTCGATGCGCCTGGGCCGCGAACTGAAGTGGGATCCCGTCAAGCGAGAAATCATCGGCGATGCCCAAGCCAACTCGTTCCTCGCCCGCGAAAACCGCAAGGGATTCGAAATCAATATGTGATGCCAGCGACATCCCCAGGCCGATGATCAGTGTCAACACGAGAGAGCCACTTGCCGCACATAGCAAGTGGCTCTGTTCATCGTGCCACAGCGTGGGTCGAGGTCTAAGTGACCTACTGCAGATCTGCATGACGCAGGATCGACTGTTCGAACTTGGCCCCCTTACGCGACACCTTGTTGCAGTCGCGATATCACGCGGCACGGCATTATTGAGATCCTGGAATTTTGCCTGAATTCCCGCTAAAGTCGAATTGTCTTGTTTTAGACGGCGTCTATACTTTTTTGCCACGCAGATTTTAGTGGTCGCCTCGTTTTGGTGGGCATGCGACACCAAGCAATCGAGCGTTTTACGCAACCGGGGTGCCGTCGCCGACAGATACCGACCGCCTCCCAACATATTCAGCAACCCTTAATTTGACAGCACTTTACGTCAATTAGTACAATTTCGCGATCATCGTTCATGATCTAGCGTTCTTCAGTCACCTTCATCATTCCTGGTGATCAATTTTCTCGAATTTTCTGCGTAACAAAGGAAACGATCATGTCGAGTGTTGTGGTTGCACCTCAGCGACCTTTAGCGAGGGATCGCCGGACTGGATTCACTCTGATCGAACTGCTGGTCGTGATTGCGATCATCGCCGTCTTGATCGCTCTCTTGCTTCCCGCCGTTCAGCAGGCGCGAGAAGCGGCCCGCCGGACCCAATGCAAAAACAATATCAAGCAGTTAGGGCTGGCTCTGCACAATTACCATGACACGGCGCAAAGATTCCCATACGCGACAGGGGGGCAACCAGAAGCCTACACCCCCAGCGGTGGAAAGGTGCCGACAGCCGGTGGAGCCTCTCACACGTGGAATGAATTTGTCCTGCCCTACATCGATCAGGCGCCGTTGTACAACCAAATCAATTTCAATTTCTCAATCACTGACAATTCCTCCTCGTCTCCTTCGAATTTTTCGTTGATCAACAACCGGATTTTCGGCTTTCAAGGCTGTCCCAGTAGCCCCTACGCGAGCGTGACGACGGCATTGGGTGGAGCACAGTGGCAATCAAGTCCCAATGCTTACAACGGATCCCCGATGAGTTACGCACCATGTGCCGGTGGTTCACGTGACATTCCCTGGCTCAGTGCGCCCAGCCCAGATTGCAGTGCCGGAGCAAACAGTTACTGCGACTTCCCCAACTCGGTCTGGCAGACGGACAACCCTGCCTATGCCCCCGGCGCGTTCGCCAATGGGGTTGTCTGCCGAAACATTCGCGATTTTATTGACGGAACGAGTAACTCGATTCTACTGGGTGAGCGTCGCGGAGAACTTTGCATCTGGGGTGGCCTATTCTCAGTGAATGTCCATATCCTGACGACGACTACGAAGATCAATACTCCCAATCTGAATCTGACAACCGCGAGCAATTCGGGTGGGGGCCCCGCAGGACTCAACCCATACCAAATCAACATGGGGGCCAGCAGTTATCACACTGGAGGCGCGCACTTTCTGATGGGTGATGGCGCTGTCCGTTTCATCAGCAACAACGTCGATTTCGCGACCTACAACTATCTCGGAAACATCAGTGACGGCAATGTCGTTGGAGACTACTAGCCACCGTCGTTGACGGTCTCGCTGCTTGCGGCTTGACAGTGGGTATCGCGCACAACATTTCAACGGCGCGATACCCAACTCTTATTTT
>CBIHQO010000850.1:0-3076 GCA_966211735.1 uncultured Schlesneria sp. | reverse complement strand
GAAACTTGAGGGGTTTTCTCTTTAGTACGAGAGGATTTGGAGGGACGTACCTCTGGTGTTCCTGCTGTCACGCTAGTGGCATCGCAGGGTAGCTAAGTACGGTCGGGATAAGCGCTGAAAGCATATAAGCGCGAAGCCTCTCCCAAGATAAGGTTTCGTTGAACGCAAGTTCTGAAGTCCCCTGGTAGACGACCAGGTTGATAGGTCGGAGATGTAAGGCCAGTAATGGTCTCAGTTGACCGATACTAATGGACGAAAGCTTGGCCACTTTGATGGATGGTTCTCGAGAAATATTGGCAGATTGCAATTCGCATTGGACTTGACGTTGTTGATCCGACGTCAGGTTCTTATCCGGTGATCATTCGCATCAGGAAACACCCGTTCCCATTCCGAACACGACCGTTAAGCTGATGCGGCCGATGATAGTGCAAAACAGCGCGAAAGTAGGTTGTTGCCGGGTTCTTTTTCAGGCGGCTCGCAGTAATGCGAGCCGCTTTTTTCGTTTCGTGATTTCTGTTCAGTCGCCGAAATAAATTGGTAAAAGTAGATCACTGCGGAGCCTGAACGGCGAATTGCGTTCGAGTTAAGAGCAGGCCCATCATGCGCGCGGGCGAGTGCTTGACTTCATTGTGCCGCAATTTATTCTCAACGAATTCCACGTTGCTAACTACTGCTTTCGGTAATTCGGAACATGACCGTTGTGCGATTGACGGACGCCGCTGTCCGGATGATTGGTTCTGCGGTCTTTGAGAAACCCGGTGCTCAAGTTCTTGAAGCCTATTCAGAGTTCGACAAAGAGCCTCGGCAGTTCCCTTCGGTTCATGACTTGGTGGCATACATCAAGGAGCGACTGCTGTCTCCCTCGGGTGGCGCGTTTTTCTTCGTCTTGTATCCAGACATGGGTGGACGCGCGGTCAGGAAGACGATTCATCTCGACCCTGACAAAGTTCCCGGGCATTCAATTCGGTACACGTGGGAGGGTTGGGGGCTGATATCGATATTTGTGGAAAATGGGGATGGTGTGAATCGCGTGTCTCGGGTCTCTGCAAACTCTGAGAAGCGAGCTAAGAAGTGGTCGCAAACGTATTCTGAGTGGGAGTCGCCGGGCACTTGGAACTGGAAGTCCGTTGCGAGTCACACGAGAAGGTTGCAACGCGTGTTTAAGGCGTTACCAAACACAGTCTCTCAAGCGAACAGCATCGATACTTGTGCGGAAGATTAGGCGTGCAGGAGGAGGGTATCCGTGGAGCGTAAAGGGTTGGAAGTCTTCTCTGAAGAATGTAGCTAGATGCCGATCCAAGTTCTGAGGGGCAATTATGAGAACCCAATACTATACGGCCACAAGCCTTGATGGATTTATTGCGACCGAAGACGATTCGCTCGAGTGGCTTTTTCCTCTTGGGGGCTTGGGGGAATCCAGCTATCCAGCGTTCATCTCAAACGTTGGCGCTTTGGCGATGGGGTCTGCGACCTACGAATGGATGCGGCGTAATGCAGATTTAGTTGCTGCTGAGGCCGGGTCCCCGTGGCCATACACTCAGCCAGCCTGGATATTCTCCAGCCGCAAGCTCCCGAAAGTTGATGGCGCAGACATTCGCTTCGTTCAGGGGGATGTTCGGAAAGTCCATTCTGAGATGCAGGAAGCTGCTGGCGACAGGAACATCTGGATTGTTGGGGGCGGCGATCTCGCTGGCCAGTTCCATGATGCCGGTCTATTGGATGAACTCATTATCCAGGTTGGCTCTGTGACCCTTGGCAAAGGGAAGCCATTGTTTCCTCGAAGGTTGCTAAGCCCAGGGCTGCGCTTGGTCTCTGTTCGTCAAGTTGATGCGAGTATGGCGGAGTTACGCTACGAAGTGCGTCAGGGAAGTGGGACTGCCTGCTCATGATCGCGGGTGAGTCGCCTTGGTCGTGAGTGTTCACTAGAGCCACATTCCCACGGTTCGATCCCGAGCTCCCTGGTCGGCCTGGTCAAATCGTACTCGGGCCATCTCACATAATCAGGAGATCACATGACCGTCGAGACTGAAGATGATGTCGCGGCACTCAAACGCATCGGCAAGATCGTTTCGTATGTGCTACAGCAGATGCTCGACGCTGCCGAGCCCGGCATGACGACGCGCGAACTGGATTCGCTTGGTGGGCAGTTGCTTCATCGGCACGGCGCACGATCGGCACCGAAACTCACGTACGACTTTCCGGGCTCCACCTGTATCAGCATTAATGAAGAAGCTGCGCACGGCATCCCAGGTGATCGAGTGATTCGGGCTGGCGATGTCTTGAACGTTGATGTTTCTGCGGAGTTGGGAGGCTACTTCGCAGATACCGGAGGAACTAAGATTGTGCCTCCGACCAACGCGCGGAAGACTCGCTTGTGCCATGCCGCTCGCGTGGCTCTTGAGCAAGCTATGAAGCAGGCCCGCGCGGGTCAGCCCATCAATCGCATCGGTGCGGCCATCGAGCGGACTGCGATGAGGTACGGATTCAAGATTATCGAGAACCTCGGCAGCCACGGGCTTGGTCGCGCCCTTCATGAAGCCCCCGAGCATATTCCCGGGTATTTTGATCCGACGGACAGGCGCATTTTGAGGGATGGCATGGTGATCACCATCGAACCCTTCCTCTCCACAAAGAGCCGCGTCGTGACCGAGTCTTCCGACGGCTGGACCTTAGTGGGAGCGCACGGCAGTTTGTCGGCTCAGTACGAGCACACGATGATCATTACCAAGGGCGAACCAATCGTCGTCACTCAATGCTGAAGTTGTCATCGATGAAGCGATTCTTTTCATGGAGCAGGCTGCCGTTCGGCCAGTCGCTCATCTCTAACGTTCGGCGGAGAATGCGGCGTGGTATTCAGCCTGCTTGAGCTCTTGGATCACGTCGCAAAGCGCCCATGGATGTTTGTGGGGGTCGCAACATTCGCAACAATCCAAGCATACTTGCGTGGATTGGCTGCCGGGCTCGATCTCGCGGGGATTAAATACAGTTGGGACGAATACATCGCAGCGGCAGAGTCGCGAGGGTGGAATCCGCGTGGGAACATCGGAATCGTCAGCGATTTCACCGAAAAAGGATT
>CBIHQO010000849.1:0-3087 GCA_966211735.1 uncultured Schlesneria sp. | reverse complement strand
TGTTGATTGAACAACAGCGGCGGTACTTCGTCGAACTGCGACAAGCGATTCAGGAAGGGATCAACGCGGGCAAGCCGCTCGACGAGATCAAGAAGTCACTCGACATGCCCTGGTTCAAGACCTGGACTGGCGTCGATGTCAGAGAACGGGGCGAGAACATCGAACATGTCTACAAGGAATTGACACAGAAGTCGTGAACGCCGTGCCGCGACTACTGCGCCGGGCTCACCTTACTGGCAGTGACGCTGCAGCTTGGCAACTCCATCGCGAAGCGCCGACTGATACAGCCACAGGTCACCGCCGTAGGCCAGCATGCGGAATCCCTGGTCGAGCAACTTCTGTCCTCCGTCGACATCGGCCGTCATCATTGCTGCCACTTTTCCGTGCTGGCGGCAGGCGGCCACAATCTGAGCGACCGCATCTTTGAAGAGCGGATGATCAAACTGAGTCGGGATGCCGAGCGAATTGGAGAGGTCGAAGTGGCCGATCCACAGCACGTCGATCCCGTCGACCGCGGCGATTTCCTGCACATTGCGAACGCCATCGACAGTCTCGATGAGGGCAATCAGCATCGTTTCGCGATTGGCGGCCTGCATCTTCTCGACGATGTCGCCTCCTAGATAGTCATCGTGGGCGATCGTAAAAGCGGCACCACGTCGACCGACAGGCGGGTACTTGGCTGAAGCGACGAGCGTTCGCGCCTGGGCTGCGCATTCGCACATCGGGATCATGATTCCCATGGCCCCGGCATCCAGCACGCGAGCCACAAAGTGATATTCCATGACGGGGATGCGCACGAACGGAATCGCGCTGGTGGCCATGGTCGTCGCCATCAGCATTCGAATCGTCTCGATGCTCCAGCCGGTATGTTCCATATCGTAGACGATGAACTCGGCACCGGCATTCGCCGCCAGTCGTCCAATCCCTGTCGTATCAAATTCAAATACAAACGTGCCGATCGAACGGCCACCATTCAACAGCTTTTGCTTGACGTGATTGACCTTCATCGCATTCGTCTCGCTTGAACAGGGGTTTTGATCACACTGACGAATCAGAGACTAGCGCGAGGCCAACTCCGACAGCTTCTGCTTCAATCCAGGCCGGTCAATGACATCGCGATTGACGACATCGGGCGGAACTCGACCGGCTGCCACTTCCACAATGCTTTGACAGGCTGCCTGACCGATTCCTCTGAACAGTTCGTCGGTCCAGCAGACGGCATGCGGCGACAGAATCACGTTATCCAGCTTCAGCAACGGGTCAGTCGAATCAATCGGCTCTTTCTCAAAGACATCCAATCCCGCCCCGCCGATCTTTCGGTGCTGCAGCAACGTCGTCAATGCAGCCTGATCGACGATCGATCCGCGGGCTACGTTGATCAGGAACGCCGTTGGCTTCATTCGCGCTAATTGAGCCGCATTCAGAAGGTGATGGGTTTCTGGAGTCAGAGCGCAACAGACGATGACAAAGTCCGACTGCTCCAGCAGTGACTCCAGCCCCATCAAATCGACGCCAACATCCTTCGCTGCTTCGGGTGAGACGAATGGGTCGAACGCGACGTGCCGCATCTCGAGCGGAGCCACCACGCGCAGGATCTCGCGGCCGATGTTACCGAGGCCGATCAGGCCCAGCGTGCGACCCGTCAGGCCAACACCCATGTGGTTCAGCTTCTCGCTCCAGCGTCCCTCGCGCGTCAGTCGGTCTTTGACCAGCAACTGATGCGACAATGCCAGTAACAAGCTCAAGGCGGAGACTGCCACCGGACGCCGCACCCCCGATGGAGTGATCGTCAGCAGGACATCGTGTTGAGTGCAGGCGGCGACATCCACATTGTCGTACCCCACCCCGAATCGCGCGACGATTGCCAATCGCTGACCACCCGCGACAGTCGCCGCCGTCACTTTCGGGGCCAGCACCAGCAACGCGTCGAAGTCATTCGCGACGGACGGCGGTAGTTCCGGGCCGAAGTCTGGGAGAAATTCGGCCTGGATGCGGGGATCGCGGCGAAGTTCTTCTAAACCGATATCGCCAAACCCCAACTCTCCCTTGGCGTTCTGAAAGTCGCGCGTGATGCCTAAACGGATTGGGGGCATGGAAAAACTCGTCGATGGGGATCTGATTTGAGATCAAACTGAAATACAGAACCACGCTCTGATTCGCCACCGCTCGGCGAGACGCGGGAAAAAAACACTGGCGTCCTTGACGAACAACCGCCGACAAAATATCCTGCAGGTTATATAACCCAAAGGTGATTAATGGAACTCAACCGACTTGACGCTGTTTTCGCTGCCCTCGCCGATCCAACTCGGCGAGCCATCCTTGCTCGCTTGGCTTCTGGGGAGGCGGGGGTGATGGAACTGGCGAAGCCATTCGCGATGACTCAACCTGCTATCTCCAAGCACTTAAAGGTGTTAGAGCGAGCTGGCTTGATCTCACGCGGGAGAGAGGCCCAGAGGCGACCGTGTCGGATTGAGGCTCAGCCGCTCGCCGAAGCCAACGAATGGCTGGAACGCTACCGCCAGTTCTGGGAGGGAAGCTTTCAGCGTCTCGACTCGCTCTTGGGCGAATTGCAATCGTCACCACCAAACCCTGACCAGACCTCTGATAAGGACCAGCAGACATGAAAAACACCGGAACCTTGAAGATCTCCACTCCCAACGACAACGAAATCGTGATGACGCGCGTGTTCAATGCACCACAGAAACTGGTGTTCGACGCGTTCACGAAGCCGGAACTGCTGAAACGCTGGTTCGGGCCGCATGGCTGGTCGCTGGATGTGTGCGAAGTCGACTTAAAGGTCGGCGGCGGATTTCGGTTCGTTTTGGTGGGACCCGATGGCGTTCGCATGGGAATGAAAGGCGTCTATCGCGAAATCAATGCACCGACGGGCTCGGTGCATACTGAATCATTCGACGACTACCCCGGCGAATCGACAGTTACCTCGGTTTTTACCGAGGCTGAAGGCAAAACGACTTTAACGGCCACGGTCAGCTATCCTTCCAAGGAGATTCGCGACCTCGTGATCCAATCCGGCATGGAGCACGGCGCCGCCGAAAGCTACGACAAGCTGGCTGCGCTCCTGTCGGA
>CBIHQO010000848.1:0-3091 GCA_966211735.1 uncultured Schlesneria sp. | reverse complement strand
ATGCGTCGCGAGCCCTGTCCGAGCACATTCACTCGCGACGTATCCTTTCCCGGCTCCCTGCTTTCCCGTGATAAAAATTAGCAGTCTTTTCATTGTGAGACCTCAGAAATGCAGGTCCAGTTCTATGACGGAATCACTGCAACTTGTATTCAAGCGGGTTCCTACCCAAATGTCCCCGGAAGATGGATTTCTTCAAGCTCACGGGAATGGTCGTTTAGTATCTGAGGTTAACAACTGCACAGAATTTTGCGGATCATCCGATTCGTTTTCAATTGCTCCCCGGCACGTTTTGATCCGTCGCAGATTCACGGAACGATCTCAGTGCCGCCACACGACATGGACCAACGTGCTGAAATCCACGGTATCGCATGAAATCTGAGACTCCGTACCTGCTGATGGTCGCCTCGAATGTCACAACATCACACGACACAGAATGTTCGGTGACAACGGTAATTGACTAAGTACGCTCTCTTTCTCGATCTCAACAACGGGTCAGTCTCGCTTTCGATCCGACGAAATCGGTAAGTCGCAGTTCTCACGAGACATCGCCCAGAGCAGTGACAGCAACTCATTTCAGCGTGCGACAAGCCTATACCCACTATTCTACGCTGCGCCGTTACGCGGTCCCAAATGGGCGTTAATGCCGTGCCTATACCCACTAGCTGTGTGTTCCGACAAACACACCTTCAAGTGGAGACACGCCGATGGCTACGCAGAATGAAATCCGCGAGCAGATCACCAATCAAATCATCCAATCTTTAGAACGTGGCACCACACCTTGGCGGCGTCCATGGTCATCAGATCCCTGTGCCGGAGCACCGAAAAATGCGGTGTCACGCAGAGGGTACACAGGCATCAATCCGCTGGTCCTTCAACTGGCTGCAGAATCGCATGGTTTCACCAGCCGTTACTGGGCGACATACCGTCAGTGGGAGGAAAAGGGCTTTCAAGTCATGAAGCGCCCCGAACATGTTCGACGCGGTACTTGGGGTACGAACATTGTCTTCTGCAAACAATTTACAAAGCGAACCGACGAAAACACCGAGGAAGAGGACAACAAGACTTTCCTGACGCTTCGCACCTTCACAGTTTTCAACGCAGATCAAGTTACCGGCGGCGATATTGAACGATTCCGTGTCGGTTCAACTCCGATCGTCGCTAGCGAGATCGAGGGCCGATTCCAAGAAGCTGAGCGAGTTGTTGCTGCAACCGGAGCCGAGATTCGCTTCGGTGGAAGCCGTGCCTATTGCTCGCTCGATCAAGACTACATCCAAATGCCGCCCAAAAGCCAGTTCGCTGTTCCCGATTTTTGGGACACGCTCTTTCATGAGATGACGCATTGGACCGAGCATCCATCTCGGCTCAACTGGGATCGCAAAATACCGGAGCACACGTATGCCCTCGGCGAAGTGATCGCAGAACTCGGGAGTTGCTTTCTAGCCGGGGAGTTGGGCCTTCCGTTGAATGAAACGCTCGAAAACCACGCTGCCTATCTGAAGGACTGGCTGCAACAGATGAAAGCGGATTCTCGCTGGATCTTCCGAGCCACGGCACAAGCCAGTCGAGCCGCCGACTTCATTCTGAGTTTCAGCCGAGTTGAAGAACCCGAAATAGTGTTGGCGTAATCATCGTGATGTCCAAAGAACAGCACGGAAGCTGTTCTTTGGAAACCCCCAAACTGTCCTATACCCGGTAAGCAGTCGTCCTGATCGGGACAGCCGAGAAGAATCGTCGGCTGAGGATCACACTCCGCCATCGACTTCGACACAACGCAACTCAGCTTGCATCGCTTGCTTGGTCTGATCAGCAACGGGCGAATGCCGCTGCCGATGCGGAGTCTCGATGTCGGCCACGATCATCATCGACAGTTCTCTCGGCTTTTTTCCTTCCGCGATTGGGCGTTTGTTTGGGGCGATCACACCTATACCCGCTAAGCGATCGTCAGTCACGCAGTCTGCGTGGCGCTCCACGACACAATCAAAGGAGACGAACGATGGCAACACTTCTTGGGGAAGTAGATCTGGAAGAGGCTGCAACTGAAGCGGCTGGAAACTGGAAGCGATTCAACTGTTTCGTGTGGTTCCGGGACAAGGAACTCGACGACGCCGACGATTGGGCCGTGATCTACACCCACAACCGTGACAGCCGACTGCTCGATCTGAGCAACGCTGCGGTGATCGCCAAATCAATGCAACCCTACACGGAGGGCGATGATCCTGATGTCGTTTTCGAATCGCATAGTCATTGGGCTGTGGGACATGTCGACGGATTCAGCATGCGAGTCAGCAAGAACGGGCAGACAACCGACGCATTCAAGGCTTACCATAAACTCGCCGTGCGGATGGCCGAGTATCCGATTCTCGACGAAAGCGACTATTCGGAGCGGGAACTCGAAGCCACGATCGCCAACATCGCGGACTCCGCTTGGCGGATGAAAGACGAATTCGTTCTTCCCGAGGATTGGGCAGGCGAAGTCTATTCGTGGCTTTCAGATCACAATGACCGGGCAATCGAAAACAGAGACGATCAGGGCGGATATCCAGAAGAGCAAGATCTGAGACTGGCGTTCAACGCTCTCGGCTTTCCCTGTGCCGCCTGAAAACAACTGAAGCCTTTACCCACTAAGTCATCGCTGGCTCCGTTCGATTCGCTCGAATTGATCAGCGATGACTTGGTCGTCTTCGATCATCGTCCAAAGTCCACTCGGTAGATCACGACAAATTCGATGCTTGACCTATACCCACTATGGCCATGTCCAGCCAACCGCCACGTTCATGGGAGACAATCATGGATTTTCACGCCGATGATGACGAAACCGCAAATGGTTTTGACCAGTCAATCAAAACGCCGCTGGAGGAACGGCAAGACTTGCTGGCGCACCACGTCCGACTGGTCGCCCGCAAAATGAGTCACGCCCTGTTTGTCTTTGGCTCACAGGGCGGACTCGGAAAAACGCGAACAATCATGCAGACGTTTGGGGAAGAGGCAATTGAGCCAGTGCTGGTGAATTCCCACATCACACCATTGGCGTTGTTCTCTACGCTTTACTGTCATCGAGCCGAAGATGTCATTTTCTTCGACGATTGCGACA
>CBIHQO010000847.1:0-3094 GCA_966211735.1 uncultured Schlesneria sp. | reverse complement strand
TGAGAATGATTCCGCCGTTTCCGGGAATATCCTGGCTGCCAGTGATCGCGCCGTCTTCCAGTACCCACTTGCCGCCGCTGGTGTGCATGCTGGCGCCGCTGTGGCCGGTCTGAGTACTGACATGCCAGCCTCGTAAAGACTTGCCATCGAAGATCGTTTCAAATCCATCGCTGCCAAGCGACTTGTCGACAGGAAACTCGGCGGCTGACAACCCCGAGCAACAGAGGACCGCACCACAGATCAAAGCCAAACGCATCATCGAAGCAACCTCAAAGCAGAATTGAGCCACGGATGAAACACTGAGGGACACTGATAATTCTGCAATGTTTTGAGGGTGAGGACAATCGACATCACGGTGATAGGGCTTTCCATCCTGCCGGGCTGGCCCTGCCGAGAGAGTAGTCCACAGGTGCCACGGACTCGGAGTCCTCAAGGTGGCCGTGTCCTCGCTGGAGTCGGGAACAGCACCCCCGTGCTACCCAAGTTTGCTCACATTGATGAACGGAGGCTGCTATGATCCCCATAGCACTTCTCAGATTCTCATATCAGTAAGCCGGGGGCCGCCATGTCAACTTCTGATACCAAGATCTGTCCGTACTGCGACGAGGAGATCCGGGCCGCCGCCAAAAAATGCCGTCACTGCGGTGAGATGCTGGTCGATGAACCAGTGAGCCGTCCGCGGAAGAAAAAGCCAACTCACGGTACCGTTGATCGGATGCTGATTCCTGTTGGTCGACCTGTGTCCGCCATTGCGGCTGGCTATTGCGCGCTGTTCGGAATCATCCCGATGTGCGGACTGCCCTTCTCGATCGCGGCCCTCGTCTGTGGAATCGTGGCCTTGAAAGCGATCAAGAAGGATCCAGATCTTTCCGGCAGCGGCCGTGCCTGGTTCGGTGTCATTCTCGGTGGACTGATGACCGCGATTTCATTGATCGCGCTAGTGATGGTCTTGATTATCGGGGCCACTCAACCAAATCGCCGGTTCTAACATCGACACCGTCCCTTCAGTCGCGGGATTCCCGCCGGCGCCGGAATGACTTGCCTGTATTCCGGTGAATGCCGCGGTTGAGCGCAACCTAAACGACGGTTTCCAGACGCAACGTATCCAACGGCTGAAATCGGCCCAACCAGGTTGTATCGGGCACGAGCGCGGCTTGTTTGTATTGAGAATCGCCGACTTTGGTTCGGTAGCTTTCCGTCGCCCTGTATGCCGTCCAAGTCCCTGGCGCCAGTCGCACGACGCGAGGCGAATCGATGTAGCCATCGTGTCGCTTACCAGCATACATCACGTTTTGTCGGATCAATTCACGGTCGACGATCTGGATAAACTTCTGTCCCGTGGATGCCTCTTCAATGACGTTGCGTTCGACCAGGACCGCGTAGTACGGGACTTCTCCTGCTTCCCGCACCGGGACTGCAGTGAAACAGTCGAGCGGCAATGACAATTCTCTGGCGGCGGTCTCGACGGCTTCTGCCATCTGGTATCCGCTAACCTTTTCGCCTTCCATATCCGAGTATTGGCCGACCTTGTGCAGAAACTGCAGGACGGGTGCCTGTCCGACATAACCGCTGCATTGCACAATATCGCCGATCTCATAGCGATAGAGTCCGCTTGAGGTGGTCATCACCACGGAATACTGTTCGCCAGGTTCCAGTTCATGACATTCCAGGACGCGGGCATCTGAAGATACGTTCTCGGGAAATGGAATGAATTCGTAGTACGCGCCATCGACAGCCAGCACTCCTTCCGCGCGATTGTCATGTAGCGGAATCGTATGTCGTCCTTCGGTTGAAACCAGCCCCAGATCGCGCGTCGGAGTATCACCGTAGTATCGGGACAAATCGCGCGCCTGATACCCGATCGTTCCTCCTAGCCAGCAGGAAATCAGCGACAGCGGCCAGTAATCCTTCGGATAAAGAGATCCAGTCCGATCGATGATCTTCTGCAGTGTTCGAGCTCGCTCTGGCTGTTTACGACCAATTGTACGAGCAACCCGTTGATGCAGTTCGCGTGGAATCTCGGCTCGGCTCCAGAGTGTGCCATCGTGAATGTCGCGAATGAGCTGTTCGCGGAATTCGTTACCCACTTCTGCCAGACGGATCAGGTTCGCAGGCGTAATGGCGATGATGAAGCCGACTTGCGAGGCCATCGCCAGTCGCATGGTCAAATAATACTTCGAGAACGAATCTGGTACGTCAGCCACTTCAGAAGGGACGGCGTAAAACGACTGATAGACGCGATTCTGAAATCTGGCCGCGATTGCGCTGACCATCCCAATGGGAAGGCCGCTGGGAGTCGTCCCCAAATTGGCCGGGCCCAGCAGTTGAAGGACGCGTGTTCCGATCATCTCGGGATGTTCGACAATCGCTTTGACGCCCCAGATCTCAAGCGAGCGGCGATATTCGTTCAACCAGGTTCGCGTGACAGGATTCAACTTCGGGTGCCCCGTCGTCCCCGTCGTACAGGCGAATGCCAGGATTTCTTCTTTCGGCGAGAAGAGCGCTTCGGTTCGTCCGCGACTCACTTCGGCAATATATGGTGCCATGTACTCATAGTTGGAAATCGGTACGTTGCGACGAAAGTCCTCAACGGTCTGGATGCGATCGAAACTATGCACCTTCCCAAAGTCGGATTCGGCGTTGTTGCGGATCTTTTCAAACAGAGATCGACGTTGATACTGATGCCCCTTGGCCAGCATGGCTTCGAAACGTCGTAGCTTACGCTGATAAAACGGAATCGCGGCCATCTTCGCGACGGCGGTCATGGCAGAGCGAGAGATCCCTTCAGGTGCGAAAGAGAACAGGCTCATCGGACGGTACCTCTGGTGAAAGTCAATGTTGTCGAGATCGCTGGCCGTTTTGCTGAAGTGATGCGGAATGCAAGATCATTCGGAGGCAAGCTCGATCTGATCCATCGGTTGGAAGCGATCGAGGATCGTCGCGTCTTGAACGAGAGCGGCGTGCTTGTAGTGAGCGTCTCCCGTGCCACGCCGTTCGATTTCGGAATCGACAAAACGTGACCACCCACCCGTGGGAATTCGCCACAGTGTCGGCGGACCCAGCACCTTTTCTCGTCGTCGCGCTTTGTATAGGA
>CBIHQO010000846.1:0-3095 GCA_966211735.1 uncultured Schlesneria sp. | reverse complement strand
TTGTCCACCGGCAGATAGCGTGGGGGGGGTCGCAGCCAAGTTACCTGTGCTGATGTTTTCGCTAATGAATCGAACCGAGCCGTCCATCATCAAGCATTGGACCCCGCCGGTGTGCATGCTGGATGCGGTATAAAAACCTTGGTTCCAGTGCGATTGCCCCGATCCCGAAAAGCAGTTTGCACCGTTCGGTGGCACTGCCGCGGTAAATGCCGCGAAATAAGCCGCGCCGTCACCCCAGCGGTATCCACGTGAAGTGTCGCCTGTCCAACCGCCACCCGGATACGTCTTAGTCCCCGGACTGTACAGAGCCTGGCAGGCTGCGGGAGTTCCAGCGCTGGCCGTGCTGGCTACCATTCCAAATGAAGAGCTGCCGATGGGCGAAACCGCTTCCGCCATCGCAAGGGTGTTGCTCGTCCCATCACTACAGGCCGACAGGTTCAAATACGAGATCGCCCCAAACATCCCGCGCGTCGGCACAATGATGGGAGTGGCCGAGCCACCGTTATCGCCACTGGTGGAGATGCCATCGCCCGCACAGAAAACGTAATTACGCTTTCCAAAACTACTCCCTGCGGGAGAAGTCGTTCCCGAATCCGTTGGACACTTCATCGCGGGTAGGGATGGCGGCCAGTACGCGTTCGTCGTCCACGGAACCTGCACATCATTCCAGATTCGAGCATACAAAGGGGCTTGGTCGATGTAGGGCAACAGCGCGACGAAACCGCTAAGACGAGTACGAAAAG
This sequence comes from uncultured Schlesneria sp., assembly GCA_966211735.1. Classification (GTDB taxonomy): domain Bacteria; phylum Planctomycetota; class Planctomycetia; order Planctomycetales; family Planctomycetaceae; genus Schlesneria. The sequence goes on along the minus strand of CBIHQO010000846.1, from coordinate 2,352 downwards.
CACCGGTAGCACCCGAGGCAGGAGTGCCGCTGCCAACCGAAAAACCAGGCAAGGCGTTGTAGGTGTCGTGATAGTTATGAAGCGCCAATCCGAACTGTTTCAAGTTGTTTTTACACTGGGTTCGGCGTGCGGATTCGCGCGCCTGCTGGACGGCCGGCAGCAGCAACGCGATCAAGACCGCAATGATTGCGATCACAACCAAGAGTTCGATAAGCGTGAATCCTCGTCGGATTCGAGAATGAGCGCGCATGGGCATTCTCCTGAGAAATGAAGAGAGAACAAGACAGAAAAGAGATGACGTGTGGAATACACGTCCGCAATGCATATATAACGAGACATGAAATCTGAAGACAACCTGAATATTAATCAGGTACTGTTGCGGAATCAACAAATAAGCGCACGAGCATTGTGCTGTGGCTAATCTGTTTCCAAAAGCGACAGATCTTTGAGAGACAGTGAGCGATCGCTTCGCCTACCAACCGAATAGTCGAGAGAATGCCATCTGCGGCGGCGATTCAAGCCAGCCGATCAACGTCATAACTCCAGATAGCAATGCCAACATCACCGCCATTAGGACTTCGACTTCCCGCACACACATATGAGGCCGCGAAAGAGGGCGCCGGTAGAAGATCCAAAATGCGGTGACCAGCAGGACCAGTGACCAGAACAGTCCGATCGCGCTCGAGTGACAGAAATAGTAGGCAATCCATGACGCCGAGAATGGCGTGAACAACAGGAAGCCCAAGGCAAAATTCGTGGGGCAGCTGGTCAGGTCAATGCGAGCGGGTGAGACACTCCACCTCGCCTGGCGCGGAAGTCGCGAGCGAACCAGATTGACGAACTCGATCATCTGGTCCAACCCGCGAACCAGGACTACGCCTTTTTCGCTTTGAGTGATTCTCAAGCTGCTTCGAACCACATCGGCATGGGGACGTTCATCGACCGTCTGAATCAAATCCCAACTCACTTCGCGAGAGAATCGCCGCCATCGCATCTGCAGTTTGTCAGCCGAGATCTCGTAGCGAATCGCCACCCAGGAGGAGAAGTCGGCCAGACCGCTGATTAGAGCACAGAAAGCCATGGCGGGCCCTGTCCCGAAGCGAATGAGTTCGCGAATCTCTTAACTTGCAGGCATCATCCACAAGCGAGGATCATTGAAGATTCGAATTGGCAATTGCCAAAGCTGGTCGAGGGGAATGGCAGGGACAAACCAGAGTGACACGAGCAGAAACAGACCCCAACTGACCAAGATGCCGCCACCCCCGCACAAAGCCTGCAGCCAGAGGTTCTTGAGATAGCGCCCAGAAATCGAGTAACTGCGAGTGATGTCGTTCATAATCAACCTCGCCGAACTGCGAGGAACAGACGTGAAGGCGAACGCCACCGAATTATACGCAGTCGATCAAGCCCCCGTGAGACAACTGAGTTCTCGCCGCTCGCTCGCGCTAAATTGCTGGCGGCAAGTTTGTCAATCAGGTAGTCGACAACTTGAGCGTGCTTCACATCTGGAGCGCCCGGGTAGACCAACTCACAAGGGACCTTCACACTGCTCATCTTCTCTTGCAGCTTCACACCAAAGTTGGACGTATGAGTTGGGTCTTTTTGATCGCTACCGAGTGCCGGAGGAGCGTTGTAGAAGAGATAGATGGGTGGATCGTCCTCGGTCACCAGTGAGTACGGCGAATACTCCTGAATCCACGGCAGAATCTTTTCGCGCTGGGCCAGGAACCCTTCGAAGTCGCGAACGTCTTTCCCGTTCACTTTCTTGAAGATGCCAAAAGCGTGACTCCCGTAATTGCTGTTGGGGGTCCATTCCTTCATTTGTTCGGGGTCGAGCGTCGTCTGAGCCCCGTTCACAGCGGCACACAGCAAACGCGTCGATTCGCGCGAGATCGGATCGTCACTCTTCAAATCGGCCAGATCATCGCGGAATGCGAGCCACAGACTGGTGCAAGCTCCCGCCGAACCACCTGATGCCCCGATTCTTTGTTTGTCGATGTTCCATTCGCCCGACTTGCTACGCACAAACTGCAGCGCCCGAGCAGCGTCATGCAGAGGTGCCTTCACCGGAGGTTTGACGTTGTCGGCAATCGCTTCCTGGATGAACCGGTATTCCACCGAGACGACCGAGATTCCATTCTTCAAATATTGTGGCAGCACCCCTGCCAGACCACTCATGCGGTTTCCCCCTTGCCAACCTCCACCATGAATGAAGAAGACAACGGGGGCAGGTTTGTCGGATTCGGCTCTCCAGAAGTGCATCACCTGCTTGGGGTGGGAACCGTACGCGACATCGGCTTGAGTCGGAGCAGGCGGTGCCGGAAGGAAAGCTGCGGCTCGACCTCTACCATC
>CBIHQO010000845.1:0-3096 GCA_966211735.1 uncultured Schlesneria sp. | reverse complement strand
CGCGGACCGTGGCGCCTCCAGACGTGGAAGCTCCCCCAGCACTGGAGGCGCCGCCACTTGTCGAAGCACCACCTTGAGCCCCCGATGTCGGCGAGGTCAATGATGTCAGCGCGGGATCGACCGGTTGCTGCGAAGTCGAATTGCCGCTTGCAGACGATGAGGTTGCAGTGCCCGGATTCGTTGGCAGGATGGCCAGATCGCTCGGCAGGCCGCTCGTAGTAGTGGTGCCGGAATTTGTTCCCGATGAATTGTCCATCGACATCGAAGTCATCGTCGGGGGAGGCTTGGGGGGACTGGCCTGATTTGATGTGGACGGCTTTCTTGCAGGCGCTCCACTGGTTTTGACAATGATCTGCTCGAACTCTTCGGGGTCACTCAATCGCCCCAAGGTGTCGACGGGCATCTGAAATGCCTGCCCCTTCGGAGCGGTCGGTTGACCAACCTGCCCCACAGGGGCATCCAGATTCTGTGTTCGAATCGCGGCGGCGACATCCATCGCAGTCATGTCGTGAGCCGCCAACTTCTGGGGATCGAGCCACGCTCGCACACTGTAGTCGCGTTGTCCAAGCACGACGATGTCCGAGACACCGTCGATCCGCAGCAGTTCATCCTTCAGATTGATCGTGGCGTAGTTGCTGAGATAGATGTTGTCGTAGCGATCATCGGGAGAAAAGAAGTTGATCACCATCAGGATGTCAGGAGTCTTCTTGCGGATTGTGATCCCCTGGTTCTGAACCGAAGACGGCAACTGCGGCATCGCCAATGACACACGGTTCTGCACCATGACGAGTGCCGTGTTCAAATCCGTACCGATGTCGAATGTCACGGTCAGCGCGTACGAGCCGTCATTGCCCATCTGCGACGACATATACAGCATTCCCTCGACGCCATTCACTTGCTGCTCAATGGGGGCAGCGACGGTGTCCGCAACGACTTGGGCGTTTGCGCCGGGATAGCTGATCGAAACTTGAATCGCAGGGGGCGTGATCTGTGGGTACTGTGCAATCGGCAGAAAGAGAGCCGCGATGGCTCCGGTCAGTACGATCAAGATCGAAACCACTGCTGCAAAGATCGGCCGATCAATGAAGAAGTGGGAGATCACGACGTTAGGCTCCGGACAAGTAATGACATGGCGCTACTTTTCCTGCGGCTGATGACCACGACCATCGTCTTGCGGCTTAGCAGCAGGCTTCCCGTCGGGTTGGTCGCCGTACTGTCCCTTCCCTTTGCTGATTGTCGGCATCGGCGTGGTGTCCGGTTTGATTTCCATCTTCGGACGCAGTTGCTGTAAGCCACCTACAACAACGACTTCTTTCGGCTTGAGGCCGTCTGTGACGACTCGTAGACCATCTTCCTGCAGGGCGCCGGTTGTGATCCGGCGGTATTCGATCTTGTTGTCTTTGTCCACCACGTAGACATATTTCAACCCCTGGTCTGACCCGATCGCGCGATCGATCACCAACATTGCGGGGTGAGGTTTGCCAATCGGCAAACGGACACGGACGAACATCCCAGGAGAGAGAACCCGTGTGACGCCTGAATCCGGGATCGGATTGGGGAAGACACCGCGCACCAGAATGCTGCCGGTCGCAGGATTCACCTGGTTGTTGACGAAGTCCAGCGTCCCCTGATGTTGATATCCTTCTTCACCTTGCAGTCCCATATAAACAGGCATTTGCCCCTGTTGATAACGCTCGATCTTGCCTTCGTTAATCGCTTTGCGAACTCGCAGAACGGTCGGTTCGTCAACATCGAAATAGGAATAGATCGGATCTTCGGAGACCACGGTCGTCAGCAGCGTCTGATCCTGGTTCACCAGGTTCCCCAGTGTCAGGTAGTAACGGCTGACGTGGCCGTCGATCGGCGACTTAACCTGCGTGAATTCGAGGTTCAATTTGTAGACTTCAATGTTCGCCTGGTAGGCTTCCAATCTGGCGGCGGCTTCGTCGACCGAGGCCTGATCTTGATCGACTTGCTGCTGAGTGATAGCACCGGGAGTCGATTTGGCGACGATCTCGTCCCGATGCAACGTGGCTTGAGCCAGCTTCAATTGCGCTTCGTAGAGCTTGATCTGAGCGGTCGCCTGGTCGAGTTGAGCTTGATAGGGTCGCGGATCAATTTCAAAGAGCAGATCTCCCTGCTTGACTTCGGATCCTTCGCGGAATGGCATCTTCATCAAGTAGCCAGTGACGCGGGCACGGATATCAACCACATGCACTGCTTCAGTACGCCCCGTGAAGTCGACGAAGTCCGTCACTTCTCGTTCGATGAGTTCGCTAACAGGAATCGCAGGAGGTGGGGGCGCAGCCGCTTTCTGTTGAGGCCGCGAACAGCCTGCGACGAACAACACCACAACACATACGAACCAGCCTGACAGCCGATCTCTCACGTGATTTCTTCCACACTGTTAAGACTTTGACCCCCATGGGCAGTTTCCGCCTGGGGACTCGTTTGCGAAATTCATGCCGGATTGTATCGCTGGCCGATTCGCAATTGCGACCTGAATTGGTCGAAAGATGCAGCGAGTCATCGATGTTGCTGAACGTCGTGCAATCAGGCGTGGCGATCCCTCCATTCATTGATTTAATGGCGCTGGGCTCGACAAGCTGACCGGAAACATACTCGAGATCACTACGATCAAAGTGAGCGAGTTGAAGCATTTCGTTCGGGCGCACGACGGACAGCCATCGGAGAGCCGTGATTGGTCTGGTCGATTATCAATCATCGTGCGTAACGATCCGCCGCATGCGGGCTCGGTAATCCGAATTGTGATCTGCTACGCGATTGCATAGCTGACAAGTCGCTCACCTTCGGATATCCGCTAATACTTGCATGGTATGAACAGACCGATCGTTCGTCGTCGATGGCGTTCGACAGTGGACATTGTGCCGTCGCATCAGCAAACGGGACAACGTGTCGTTCAAAATGCGGTCCATTGCAGCACTTAGCCAACACGCGAATGCTGTGGCAGAAGAGCTAGTAAGTGCCTGCATCAAAGTTCGCGACTCTTTAGTAGCAGCCGCTGGATCGTGTCTGGTTGTGAGGGCGAGGCCTGAGTTTACGGCACAGTTTTTGTTTTCATCTTGTTTTGGTCGC
>CBIHQO010000844.1:0-3103 GCA_966211735.1 uncultured Schlesneria sp. | reverse complement strand
CGATCGGCAATGGTCGTGCGGCGGGGATCGGCGGTAGCGGCGCGGGCTTTCTGGGAGTGGACTATGAGCCCTTCCATGTGGCCACCCCGGGAAAGCTGCCAGAGAATGTTGCGATGACCGTCAATGAATTACGCTTCAAACGGCGATTGGGATTGCTCGATCAGCTCGAAGGTGAGTTCGCGTCTCAAGGGGGAGCGACCGTCGTTGAGAATCATCGCCGCATCACCGATAAGTCATCCAAGCTGGTCCTCAGCCCGCTCACCAAGACGTTTGATCTCAGCCATGAATCGGCGGCGACTCGTGAGAGCTATGGCAACACGGACTTCGGTCGTGGGTGCTTGCTGGCTCGCAGGCTGGTCGAATCGGGGGTCACGTTTGTCGAGGTGCGGTTGGGGAACTGGGATACTCATCAGGATAACTTCGACGCCGTGAAGGGCTTGGCTCGGCAGTGCGATCCGGCTCTGGCCGCGTTGATCGCGGACCTCAAGCACCGGGGCCTGTTCGATAAGACCCTGATCGTCTGGACCGGCGAGTTCGGACGGACCCCGCGAGTCAACCCGCGCACGGGTCGAGACCACTGGCCTCGCAACTTCAACGCTCTACTGGCCGGAGGCGGGGTCAAGGGTGGGCAGGTGATCGGTGAGACTTCGAAGGATGGAACCAGCCTGGTCAAAGATCCGGTCAGCGTGCCCGACCTGTTCTGCTCGATCTGCAAGTCGCTGGAGGTGAATCCCTCCAAGGAAAACATGAGTCCCCTCGGCCGGCCGATGAAGATCGTCGATGGGGGCAAGCCGGTCGATGGACTGTTCGCTTGAAGCAACTGCCTCCCTCAAGGCAACTCAAGAGCCCGGGTTGGAATGACTCCAATCCGGGCTCTTGTTATTCATCATGGCGGCAGTCGCGTTCGGTTACTTCACGCGGACATGAGCCAGCTTGCCGCGTTGTTCGCCGTCGGATTCGGTCGCGGCTCGAACAGCCAGCGGGCTGAACAGCAGCAGCGTAAACGCGGTCGTCCCGAGCAGTGACTTCACGACGAACGGCAACGCCACGTAGTAGCAGGTCAACAGTCCGGCGAAGGTCATGGGATAGATCGGGGCTTCGGTCATGCCGAAGTTGGTCCAGACCAGGAAGTTCGATGCCAGGAAGAACACGACTTCAAACGACAGACCCAGGGCGAGGGCTTTCGCTGCCAGACCTTTCGGCTTTTGTCCCTTCAAGAGCGACCCCAGGACGACGGCCAGTCCGAAGCAGGCATAGGTGAACACCCAGCGGCCGAAGCGGGCCATCGTGAACGTTCCTTCGGGGGTCAGCGGGAAACCCCACTCCGGATGTCCCGAGACCAGAGCGATGACCACATCGCTGATCAACAACGTGGCCAGCGGCAGCACGAACGACATCCGTCGGCTTGCCAGGAACGCACCACCGAACAGGCACACGGCCGTCAATGGTGAGAAGTTCCAGGGGTAGTACAGCACCGAAGGGTCGGACTGGATATCGCAGTTCATCAAGACGTACGGCAGCAGTCGGACGATGACCGTGTACACCAACAGGCTGATCAAAAACTGAAACTTCGGCTGAGGCATTAGTACTCTTTCAAATCAATCGACCGGCCGAGGTGACTGCTATCGAGTCGCACCCCGTGAAATCACTGAAGACTTTGACCACGAATCTGACGAATCTCCACGAATCAAAACAAATATGTCGAGGAGGAAATTGTCTAACTCATTCACATCTTACGGCACGCCATCCTGCATCATTCTTGATTCGTGCAAATTCGTGAGATTCGTGGTCCCTTCTTACTGTACTACCCATGTTGTACCGGAAGCAGATCGCAAAAGTCGACAGAACCGCGGCGACAAACTTCGCCGCGCTGCCACGGGATCGGCCGGGAAAACCCCGGCCCATCAAACACAAACGTGTGAAACTCGCCGTTTTCCCCGCAGGGATCGCACCCCGCAGGCAGATCGTTGAGCAACTCCTGATCGAACATTCGTCCGACGAACCGAGCCCCCAGCCGCTCGGCGTCGCAACTGCAAAGCACGGCCCTCATTCCACTTGCGATCGCGTCGGCTGCCAGCCTCGACGTGGAACGCCCCCACAGCGGGAAGACGGCGGACAGCCCCAGCCGCATCAAAAACTGCTCGCGGTAGGCTCGGATGTCCTCCAGAAACAGGTCGCCAAACCCCACGTGAGTCACCCCTTCCGCCAGCCATCTGGCGTAGTACCGCTGCCAGGCAGTTTCGTAAGCCTGGTTCGACGCACCACTCGGCAAGTCGATTTCGGCCAATGGCAGGCCGAGCGACTCGGCCTGCTGGCGGATTAGCTCGCGCCGGACTTCGTGAATGCCGACACAACCGGTCTCGCGAGACACACTGCTGACGAGTTCGACGACTTCGTACTGCGGATCCTGACGCAGGGCGTGGAGAGCCAGGTAGCAATCTTTGCCACCACTCCAGCTCATCAGGATGGGGATTGCGGGCACAGGGGGACCTTTTGGGTAGGGAGGAGGGCAGATTGCAAATTGCAAAATGAAAATTGCAAATTGGAAGACAAGGAGAAGAGAAGGCGAGCCACGGATTGACACGGATGAACACGGATTTTGAGACGATTATTACATAACACCCCCGCCGAGTTCATCTCGGTGGAAGTGGGCCTTTGCACTACTTAGGTGGGTGGGCCGTGACGTAGTGCACAAGCCCGAGTCCATCGAGGCAAGCTCGAAGGGGTCAGGAGTTTTCCGGCTGTGTGACAGAACCTCTTCCTGGGAGGGCGAGGGGTACGGTGGGACGTTGGCTCGACGGGGAGCAGGCGACGGGCGGAGGCTATGGATTGCAGGCTTATTCGCGGCTGGACGTGTTCTGTCGTCCCTCGGGGACTTCTCGTACGCGGTTGGCGATGACCCACCACTCGAAGTGGTGGGCTATTCTCGGCCGTCCCTACCGGGACTAAGAGGAAGCGAAGGCGACGGGCTGGAAGCCCATCCCACGAAGAGAACAGAGGACTCAGTGCGGGGCGGTGATGCTCACTTCGGGGCTCGATGAGCTGGATGGCACTGGTTGTCCGAAGCTGTATAGACTGGAGACATGGGTAACACGTGTTCGGA
>CBIHQO010000843.1:0-3107 GCA_966211735.1 uncultured Schlesneria sp. | reverse complement strand
CGTCATTCATTCGGCAGTCACGGCGGCGGTCTTTTTCGGATTGAAAACGCTCAAGACTCACCTGGTGATCTTCGATACGACCGTCGTTGATCTGACGGCCGACTGTATCGATCCGGTTGAGACTCTGATGAAGGTGCAACTGGGAGGGGGCACGGATATTGGCAACGCGATGTCGTACGCGGAAACGCTGATCGACAACCCACGTCGCACGATTGTTGTGTTGACTAGCGACTTTTTCGAAGGCGGCGATCCGCGAAACCTGCTGTCGATTTCGCGCCGCATGCTGGAAAGTGGAGTGACGCTCCTCGGCTTGGCGGCTCTCGATGAAAAGGCGAATCCGACTTACGACCACGACCTCGCGGCGCGACTGGTGCAGATGGGGGCACAAGTCGGCGCGATGACTCCCGGAGAACTAGCCGCATGGGTTGCAGAAAAGGTAAAGCGATGACGAAGTGCGGTGTCATCGACAAAGTAGAAGGCACACTCCGTGTGCCGTGTCTCTCAAGTAGCCTTCTCGCTCCGCGAGAAGTATGCCATCTGAAAATCAGCGCGCCCTCATACAGCGAAACGGGATGGCGATCACGGCCTCGCATCGATCGGCTTTCTTCACGCAGAGCGAGAAGGCTACTTGTGGAGCGACTCTGTGAATCGCATTGATTTACTCGCACTTGCTCCCGATGACCTTGCTTCGCTAACGAATCGCGGAACGGTCAAGCGCGCGCAGAAAGAACTCGAAGAGCGATCGGTCACCTGCACGTTTCGGGAGGAAGGAAACGATCTGATCTGCGAGTGGTCCGATGGAGTTGTCTGCCGGTTCCCGGCGGGAAAAACGATTCACGATGCAGTCTGCTCCAGTGGGATCATCGGAATCAGTCGGCACATCGTTCGATCCGTCCTGGCCTATCAGCAGCAAACTCCAGTCGCTGAAGAACAACTTGACTCCACCACATCAGCAACAGACGAAGCGGCATCAACGGCTCAGCCGAAAACGACAACTCCCGACTGGAACCCAGGTGACATTTCTGACGAGGAACTCGTCAAACACTTTCGATCGTCAACGATTTCGAAGTCGCGACAACGATATGAGCAAGGAGTGTTAGTCGAGCTGATCCTCGGCCCGAAGCCGCTAGCGCGGTTTCTCGACGAACCTTGCACAGTCCGGTTTCTCGTGCCGGGGGATGTCCGTTACGTTTCAGCCGATTGCTCGGAAGCGCTGCTGGGAACGTTCGTGCCACTCGCTGTGTGGGCATTCCGACAACTTGAACCCGATCGACGATCGGGAATTGTCTCAATTCAGCAGAAAGCGAGCGACGTACCAGTTCAAGTGCTTGACGATCTCGATTCGCTGCTTTCAGAACTGTGTATCGATGGAATCCAAGGAACCTCGGCGACATGGCCGCAGCGGCTTACCCGACAGGAAGCAAGCTGCCGTGATGCCGGTCTGCCATGGCTGGCCGAATTGCTGGTCGACTTGCTGCAACAACGAGAAATGTATGCTTCCCACGACGCGTTATTCGAACCTCAAGCTGTCGCGAGACTGACCGGCGAACTGATTGTGAGGTCGCGTGCCATTCGCAGTGGCACAACGGCAGTGCCTCAATTGCTGATTCGAGGCACTCGGTCAGATCGCACGACCGACTTGCCAAGTTGCCGACTGATCGGTCTGGGCTGCGGTGTTCGACAGTCGCGACGAGCAGTTACCGTGACGGCTTACTTGCAGGATGCCGACGCTGGCAGCGTCGTGGGAGTTGATCGGACCTATGCAGATCCGGCTGAAGATTCGACGGACCCGCCTCGAGATTTTACGACACTGGGTCAGTTACCATTTTCACGTGGCGTTTCGCTGACGGCGATCGGCATGGGCCAGTTGCTGATTAAATCGGCCAAGCGGACTCCTGCGGGACGATTGGTTCTGCCTCGCACGGCCTCTTCCATCAGCCTGAATCCGCAGGCGTTTGCGTGGGAGCATTTGCGTCCACCACTCGCCGTTGAAGGCTTCGCAGAACTGGCCGCACGATTGGAACTGCTTCCTCCGTCGAGCTTGCGACCAAGGCGATTAACCGAAACATTGCACGTCTGTGCGATCGACCGATTCGAGGACGTGGGGTTCGACATTCAATCACAACGTCTTATGGCCACTGCGGTCGACGGGTCGGGAGAGAAGGCTCACCTCTTTCACCCGTTCACAACCCGCGGCCGCACGGGGTTTGAAAGCTTGTCGGCGGCACTAACCGATTCAACACTGCATCCGCGATTTGTTTGTGGTCATGTCTCGCGACGACGTGCCGGAGTCTGGATCGAGCCGACCTGCGTCGTTTTCGAAGCGGCCGACGGGAAGCGGCGCGGAATCTCACCTTGGACAGATGCCCGTCCTGCCGAAGCTGCTGCACACGACAACCATGATTCGTCCGGCAGTGCCAGTTCACCGCTGGCGGCAGTCCTGCAGGAATTTGGATTCGAGTTGTCCGAATTGCTGCTGAATGGGATTCGGCGCGCAGGTCCGATGGGAGCGCAGCGCTGGGCTCGCCTGGCAGAACAAGTCTCTCGAGTCGGACTGAATCAACTCGGTCAACGGATGCGTTCGCTATCGCAGGTGTTGTCGGGACAATCCGAGCAAACACGGTGGGACCCCGCGGCGGCAGTTGCTCAGGCATTCAACCTGCTGATGCTCAGTCGGTTGTCCGATGACATGCCCTTGGAATAGATGTCAATCGTCGTCGCGCTGGCTCACGTCGTCTTCGACAAGGTATTTCGACTTCGCCGTCTTTCCGGTTCCGAATGCGGCGTAAAGCAGCAATCCCCAGGCGATTGACTGAACGACAGCAGCAGGAACTTCAAACAGCAATCGCGAGAACCACACCCTGTTAAATGGTTGGATCGAGACACCATAGGATGAAATCCAGGCTGAGTTGTCCGCTCGACATCATTGAGCTCTCGAAATGATCTCGTCTCCCAAACAACTCACTTGTAACACGAGATTGACCTTCATCGCCAGACGGCGGACTCTTGCCGCCAGAGCAGGGATGCAGTCATGCTTTGGTGGGCAAGCAATGACTGTGTCTGCAGGATGCGTTGGTCCCCACCATCGTTGGCGTCTTCGCAATTCA
>CBIHQO010000842.1:0-3113 GCA_966211735.1 uncultured Schlesneria sp. | reverse complement strand
CGTTCGGGCGATTGGTCCTCAACGCGAGCGAGCGACTGGAATCGACTTTGGTCGGGGTCTGTCTGGTCCTGTGTTTACTCGTAGAATCGACGGTCTTCTATTTCCATCGGGACCTGGCCTTTGTCCCGTTAAGGACGGGGATGCTGTACCTGGGGTTGATGTTGCCATTGATCGCGACATTCCGTCAGCGGGATGGCTTACAAAAGGCGTTAGCGGCCTACACGGCGGGAGTTGCCTTTTGTGTGCTGATGGCGACGTTTCAATCGCTCAGCTTTTGCTGGCAGGTGACTGGATTGGGCGATGGAGCGAACTTGTCGGCGGAGAATGTTGCTGCACTGAGATCGTTGTCCGCTTCGGCATTGCAGTGGTTTGAATATTCTTCAATCGGCATCGTGCTGTCGACCTGGATCGGGGCGGGGTTGAGTCTGAATCCGGGTCGGCGGTAGGTGTAGCAATGGATAGGTTAGACCTTGTCGAAGCGGCATTGGCATAGTGCACAGGCCCGAATCCATCGAGACAAGCTCGAAGGGGTCGGGAAAAAGCTTCGTCAAACCCAGCAATCCCCACCGAGTTCATCTCGGTGGAAGCGGGCCTGTACACTAAGCAGACTCCAAAACCGTGGCACCCCGAAGGACCCTCAACTCCGACGATTCAATGATCGTGCTCGCGCGGTTCAATTAGTTTGACCGCGGCAATCCGGCGTTGTATGAAATAGATGTCCGCTATATGAGTGTGGCATCTGATCCGTTGCACGCAACTTTCCTCCTGCAGGATCCAGTCCGATGTTCAATCTGATTCGTGCGGTGGCGAAAATCGATGGACGGCGGGCGGAGTGGGTGAGGCCGTTGTTCGTGGCGGGACTGGCTTCGATTTGTTTCTTCGCTTTCAGTCTGGAAGCCGACGCTGGCCCGGGCGGACAGTTCGTCAAGCAGGCGCTGAAATCCAGGTTCGGCCAGATCGGGGCCCTTATCGTTGGCAGCCTGTTGCTGGTGTTGGTCATTCTGCTGCTGCCGCTGTTCATTTATGCCAAGTATGCAGAATCGAGTGGCATCCGGAAGACGAAAGCGGACCTGGCTGTGCTGGCTGCCAAATATCGTTGGTTTGATTGGCTGGGGATTCGCGATCGCGTCAACAAGGCGGTGCGGGACATCGCCGGTGTGTGGGCGACCGGCGACTTGTCCTCTGTGGCACCGTTAATGACCCCCGACTACTTCGGCACCCAGCAGGCGTCGCTGCAGCGATGGATCGACGAAGGTAAGCAGATTGTTTATCGCCTGGAAAAGGTCCGCAAGATTGAACCGCTCGCGGTCTCTGTCGAAAGTGCCGAGGCTTACAGTTGGGTTCGGGTGCTGGTCACTGTGGACTGTGTCGACTACATGCGCGACACGCACACGATGGAAATCTGCAAGGGTGAGATTGACACCACCAAGGGCTTCGAATCGGTCTGGTGTTTCGTTTATCGAGACGGGCAGTGGCTGCTGAATGGCATCGAGGAAGGTTCGACATCGCTGACGTGGGCCACGACGAAGAACAGCATTGATACGAGCTACCTCGAGAGTGTTCGCAAGCCTCAACGGCAGGGGCGCGAGCAGGACGAGATGCCTGCGCGAACCAAAGGCAAATCACAGGCGGCCTCGTTCGATACGCCGACGGACGAGCCAGCAGCAACACCGAAACAGCGCCTCGTACGCAAACCAGCCGAGGACGACGAATAGCGACAGCCAGCCGAGCCACTTGAAGGGGAACCAGATCAGCCAGCCCAAGCCGAACCACATCAGTGGCGTGGCGAGGGCAACGGCTCGCATCGTCCAGTCGGCTCGCAGAAAGAAGGCATTTCTAAACAGCCAGTGAGAATGCACGATTTCGTGCGCCATCGAGTCCAGACGTTCTGTCGGGATGTCCGGCTCGACCATTAATGACGAACGCATGCGGTCTCGACCTGCCGATTTCTGACCGGCTTCGATCAATCGATATCCCGCAAACAAGTGCCAGTCGGCATCTTCCGGGTTGACCTCGCCCGCCCGGCGTTCCATCTCTTGCGCCAGTCGTTTGTCCCCAATGAGCTGGTACAGCCGCTGGAGCAACGTCAGGAGATGAATGTTGTCGGGGTCGAGGGCCAGCCCCTGTCGAGCGGCCGTGATCGCATCCTCACGCCGGCGCAGTCGCTCGAAGATATAGGCCAGCGTGCGATACCGACCGCCGGATTCCGGATCCCACCGGATCGCCTCGCGCGAATGTCGTTCTGCCGCTTCGAGACGATTGTTTTCGAGCGCCTGGTAGCAGAGCAGGTCATGGGTGCAGGACCAATTCGGCGCGAGGGAAGCCAAGGATTCGATTGAAGTCTGCGTGAGATCTTTGTCCTTCAAGCGCAAGCCGCACAGCCCGCGCAGAAACAGCAGATCGACATCGTTGGGATCTTTGGCTAGTCCGTCTAAACAAACAGCCGCAGCCTCGCGAAAGCGATCTCGCTCGAAGAAGAAGTAGGCTCGTTGTTGATAGTCGTCAGGGGTCATGAGTGGCTATTCCACGCTTGAAGTAGTCGATTCTTCTGACAGCGAATCTAGCCCCAATGCTTGACGCAGAATGCGGCGTTCGGTGGCAATCAAGTCCAGCAGCACTCGTTCGTCCTTCTTGATCAAGTACTCGATCCCCACCCGGAAGATCCGCAGCGACAATTCCATTTCAGGGTAATCTGCCGCAGCTGCTAACCATATGTCCCTCCATTCATGAAGAGCTTTCGCACTTGATTGCGTACCATCAATTCTCGCATGACTTCGAATTAGGCCATCTCCCAGATAGGCCAGTTTTCCGCTTTCGGCATAAATTTGCATCAATTTTGCGACATGGCGGCGGCGCTCGGCGACCGTACTACTGAAAGCGTGAACGGCTTGAATAATCAAGTCGACGTCGTGATCAAAGTGACTATGGTGTTCTAAAAGAACCGATTGCAAAGCATCGAAGCCGTCTTGCCAACGAAGAAGGCGTAGCAAAATTACAGAACGCTGAGTTGCGCAAAATAAATTATGCGGATCGTACTTCAACACCTCGTCGTAGCACACCAGCGATTGGAGGAACTGACCATCTTGTAGGTAGAGAATAGCTTTTGAAATCCA
>CBIHQO010000841.1:0-3116 GCA_966211735.1 uncultured Schlesneria sp. | reverse complement strand
TGATCACTCACAACCGAACTCGATACATCAGTCCTTGAACGACAACCTGTGAATGCCAGTTATCTGTCCTAACTATCTTGCCTTGCGCCGAAAGTCAGACCGCGCCTAGCGGCGTCCTACCCAATTTGATCTCGATTCCACGGCCGGGCCAGCCGTCATCGTTCGATCACAGAAATGGTTAGCCATGTGGATCGTTCGTCTCGCCCTGAAAAAGCCCTACACCTTCGTGGTGATGGCCATCTTGATTGCGATTTTGGGCGGCGTCACCGTAATGCGGATGCCGACGGATATCTTTCCCGAAATCCAGATTCCGGTGGTCGCCGTGATCTGGAACTACACGGGGATCTCGCCCGATGAAATGGAAACGCGCGTCGTGGGCAACTACGAACGCGTGCTGGTTTCCACCGTCAGTGACATCGAACACATCGAGAGCCAGGCCTTGAACGGGATCAGTGTGGTCAAAATCTTCCTGCAGGAAGGGGCCAATATTGATAGCGCCATCTCGCAGGTCGTGGCGACCTCGCAGACGGTTTTGCGCGGGATGCCGCCTGGCATGTTTCCCCCGCTGGTCATGCGCTATAACGCGGCGAACGTTCCGATCGTGCAAGTGTCATTGGGGAGCGACACCTTGAACGAACAGCAGCTGTTCGACAACGCCGCGAATGGCCTGCGACCGGGTATGGCGACGGTGCCGGGGGCTCAGATCCCCTACCCTTATGGGGGAACAGTGCGACAGATCATGATCGATATCGATCCTGAAAAGCTCTACGCCTGGAACCTTTCCGCAGCCGACGTTTCGGCGGCGGTGTCGGTGCAGAATCTGATCGCCCCATCGGGAACCGCGAAGATCGGCGAACAGGAATACAACGTTCGTTTGAACAACAGTCCGACCGTCGTCGCTGAGATCGAGAATCTGCCGATCAAATCGATCGGTAACCGAACGATCTTCATGCGTGATGTCGCGGTGATCCGCGATGGATTTGCTCCTCAGACGAATATCATCCGCGTGGATGGTAAACGAGGCGTGCTGCAGCCTGTGCTGAAATCCGGTGCGTCGACGCTCGACATTGTGAACGGTGTGAAGAAGCGATTGCCGATCATCATGGCGACGCTGCCACAGGAATTGCGTGCGACACTCTTGTCGGATCAATCGATCTTCGTGAGTGGAGCCATTCATGGGGTGCTTGTCGAAGGGGCGATCGCGGCTGCGCTCACGGGACTGATGATCTTACTGTTCCTGGGATCGTGGCGCAGCACTTTGGTCGTGGTGATTTCGATTCCATTGTCGATTCTCGTCTCAATCATCGCGCTCGCTTTCCTTGGTCACACGCTGAACGTGATGACTTTGGGTGGTCTCGCGCTGGCGGTGGGGATTCTGGTGGATGATGCCACAGTGGAAATCGAGAACATCCACCGCAACCTGCACCTCGGGAAAAGACTGGTTCCGGCGATCCTGGAGGGCGCTCAGCAGATTGCCACACCGGCGTTCGTGGCGACGTTATGTATCTGTATCGTGTTCGTTCCCGTGGTCTTCATCACTGGGGCTGCTCGATCATTGTTTACCCCAATGGCCATGGCCGTGGTGTTCGCGATGTTGACCAGCTATTTCCTGAGCCGAACGTTGGTTCCAACGTTGACTCACTACCTGCTGGCCGGCGAAGTCGAGATGTATGGTGGACAAGCAGAGGCGACTTCTGAGCATCATCAGCCGCCTAAGCTTGGGCTGATTTGGAGAGTTCATCACGCATTCAATCACTACTTTGACAAACTTCGCGACGTGTACGGAATCTGCTTGTCGACGGCTCTCGATCATCGGCTGTTGGTGACGTCCGCATTCGCCGCGCTGGTGGTTGCATCGGGCACGTTGCTGCCACTTCTCGGCCGCGACTTTTTCCCGAGCGTCGATTCAGGTCAGATGCGAATGCACGTGCGGGCTCCGGCAGGAACACGTATTGAAGAGACCGAACGCTGGTTTGGCCGGATCGCGGCCGTGGTGCGTGAGATCGTGCCCGAGCACGAACTGAAGACGATTATCGATAACATCGGGATCCCGAACAGCGGGATCAACCTGGCTTTGAGCGACGGTTCGCTGATGTCATCGGCCGACGGCGAAATGCTGATCACGCTGGAAGAGCATCACGCCCCGACTGCTCAGTACATCGAAAAAGTGCGTACCGAACTGAACAAGCGGTTCCCGGACCTGACGTTCTATTTCCAACCGCCCGACATTGTCACGCAAGTGCTCAACTTCGGCTTGGCGGCACCAATTGACGTGCAGATCGTCGGACCAAGACGCAATTACGAGGAGAACTATCGAATCGCCAAGCAGCTTCGCGATCGACTGGCCGAGATTCCTGGTGTTGTTGATTCGCACTTGCAGCAAGTCGTTCGCACACCCGAGTTGAACGTCGATGCAGACCGTACCTTGTTAAGCCAGCTCGGCATGTCAGAACGAGACATCTCGAACGATCTCCTGGTGTCACTCAGTTCCAGCGGACAGGCTTCGCCCAGTTATTGGCTGGATCCGAAGTCAGGCGTGCAATATCCGCTTGTCGTGCAGACGCCTCAGTTCAAGATCAACTCGATTGAAGCGATCAATAGTACGCCGGTCTCGCGCAACATCGACGGGAATCAATCACAACTGCTGGGGAACCTGGCCAGCGTCAAGCATAGCTTCGGTCCGACCAACGTGACTCACTACAACATTGCTCAAAGCTTCGACGTGCTGGCTGGAGTGCAGGGAACAGACCTGGGTCGAGTTTCAACGGCAATCGACCAGATCCTGAAAGAGGTGCGGCCAACGCTGCCTCGCGGAACGACGATCTCGGTTCGTGGTCAAATTCAAAGCATGAACACTTCGTTCCGGGGGTTGAGCTACGGACTGATTTTCGCCGTCGCGCTGGTGTATTTGTTGATGGTCGTGAATTTCCAATCGTGGCTGGATCCCTTGATCATTCTGATGGCCCTGCCAGGTGCGATGAGCGGCATTTTGTGGATGCTGTTCGTTACACAGACAACGATCAGCGTTCCCTCCCTGATGGGATCGATCATGTGTATCGGCGTGGCAACAGCCAACTCGATTCTGCTCGTGACGTTTGCCAACGATCAGCAGTTGG
>CBIHQO010000840.1:0-3128 GCA_966211735.1 uncultured Schlesneria sp. | reverse complement strand
GATAACGTCGGTGTCTTCGATCGGTCGAAGCCGCTACCTGATGGTGGGCAGTTGGAACAAGCGGACGGGACGGCCTGGATGGCCTTCTATTGTGCAACCATGCTGTCGATAGCGCTGGAACTCGCGCAGGGCGACGCGACCTACGAAGACGTGGCCTCCAAATTTTTCGAGCACTTTGTGCAGATCACCGACGCAATGAATTGTCTCGGGGATGAGGGCCTGTGGGACGCGGAGGACGGCTTCTATTACGATCAAATACGGACGAACGGACAGATGCACCGGATGAAAATCCGCTCGATCGTCGGTGTCATTCCATTGTTTGCGGTCGAAGTGCTGGAAGATGAGTTCCTGCAGTCCCTGCCGGGATTCCGTAAGCGGATGGAGTGGTTCCTGAA
This sequence comes from uncultured Schlesneria sp., assembly GCA_966211735.1. Lineage (GTDB taxonomy): Bacteria > Planctomycetota > Planctomycetia > Planctomycetales > Planctomycetaceae > Schlesneria. The sequence goes on along the minus strand of CBIHQO010000840.1, from coordinate 2,733 downwards.
GCACCGCCGCGACCTCGCCCAGCAGATCTCTTATCTGGAACACGAGCACGACGGCGACAAGCACACGCATCGTCTGCTGGCGATCCCGTCTCAAGAACGTCTGCAACGAGTTCTGCGATATGTCCTGGACGAAAACGAATTCCTGTCGCCACACGGAATCCGTTCGATGTCGCGATTCCACGCCGACCATCCGTTCACGCTGCATTGCGGCAGCGACGAATATCGCGTCGACTATGTTCCCGGCGAATCGAACACGAGCATGTTTGGTGGCAATTCGAACTGGCGAGGACCGATCTGGTTTCCGGTCAACTACCTATTGATCGAAGCTCTCGAACGTTATCACCATTTCTACGGTAATTCGTTCAAAGTGGAATGCCCAACGGGATCGGGACGGTTGATGACGCTGCAGCAGGTCGCGCACGAACTCAGCCAGCGCCTCAGCACGTTGTTTCTGCCGGACGGGCAAGGCCAGCGCCCTTGCCACGGTGGCGACGAACGATTTGCGACCGATCCGCACTGGCGAGACCTGGTGCTGTTCTATGAGTATTTCCACGGCGATACGGGCCGCGGAATGGGGGCCAGTCATCAGACTGGCTGGACGGCTCTGGTGACGCGTCTACTGGGAGCACAATGCTCGGGGGCGCACCAGGCAAGAACGATCGCAACGCCCAGCGAAGTCGCGTCGATACTCAGTGAATGAACGACAGTCCGATCTTGGCGATCGCGACATCGTTGCGACCTTCGCCCGCGACCTGGACGCTGTCGGCAACGAGATGCAGGTACTGGATCGAGGTGTTCAGGAACCATTTGCCGTACTGTTCTGGAACCGGGATCGCGACGCTGGCGGTGAGTGCTGTCGAAAAGTAACCGAGGGCCGCGTTGCTGCCGTTGCTGTTGAAGTAATAGCCATTGCCACCCAGGCCCCAGTCGATGGGCAGTCCCAGGCCGACTTTGGTCTTGGCCAGTTCGACACGCCACGTCGGTTCGAATCCGACGTTAGCGAACAGTTGGCTCTGGCCCTCTTCGGGAATGAATTCGCCATAGGCTGCGACGAATGGCTTCAGGCTGAACGGCTTCAAAGCGTCGTTGCCGTCCCAGAAGCTCAACACGTCATAGCTGACTTTGGTTCCGATTTCATGCAGTGGAGTCCGCATCAGGGGACTCATGTTGTAATAGGCGTATCGTGAATCGATCAGGAAGCCGTTCCAACTGGTCACGGCTCCGATCATCACGTCCGACATATCCGCCATGCGGTTGTTCGGAGCGAAATGAGTACTATTGAACAGTGACACATAAGGGTGAATGATCAGGTCTTCGTTGATCGTCTTGGACGTGAAGACGTTCAGATACGGCTGCATGATCGGGCCGTGGTCGGCCTGCAGGTAGCCGCGAAAGTAATAGGACGATGCAAAGTCGACTCCGCCCGAGAACATGACGGGCAGGGAAGCGGCATCGTCTGCCGGTGGGGCTTCGCAGGCTGCCAAACCCGCCGCGTCGGCCTTGCAGTAGGGGCAGGCGCGAACTGGGGCCGTTTGAAAGCCGCAAACCATTGCCAGGCAAAGCCCCAGCACGATCCATCGAGACCGCATCCTCGCCTCCCCCCCGGTGGCTTCGACTGTCGATCGCCATGACATCGGTTTGTATCGATAATGCGGCGAGTGACACTTGAAACGAATCGATCGGCGCGGATTAGTCAGGGGTGCAGTACCTCGTGAACAAACACTGTCATTGGCATTTTATTGACGCTTGACGCGATCCGCAGCCGACTGTATTTTACCATTCAGTTAATTAACCTGTGGGTTCATTTCACAGAACCTCGTTGAATAAGAATCCCGAGAAAGGAGCCGCCAATGCTTCCCGCCGACGACTACCAGACCGATCGCGAAATCATCATGACTCGAGTCCTCGACGCACCCCGATCACTCGTCTGGAAGGTCTGGACCCAGCTTGAGCATCTCTCCAATTGGTGGGGGCCGCGCGGGTTCACCACGACGACCGAAAAGCGAGAATGCGTCACCGGCGGCGTCTGGAAGTATGTGATGCATGGCCCCGACGGGACCGACTACCAAAACCTGATGACATTTCTGGAGGTCGTCGAACACGAACGGTTGTCGTACAAGCAGGGTGGCGCGGGGGACACGGAACCGATCAACTTTCAGGTGACGGTGACCTTCGCTGATGAAGGGAACGCCTTAGACAAGACGAAGGTGGTCATGCGGTTGGTCTTCCCCTCCAAGCAGGCGAAGGATTACGTGGTCAACACGTACAATGCCATCGAGGGTGGCAAGCAGACGATGGAACGGTTGGCCGAACACATTCAATCGCTCAAGCAGGGAGGCGGTCCCTCGGATATTCCCTTCGTCACCACGCGAGTCTTCCGCGCATCCCACGACCTGGTCTGGAAGGCCTGGACCGAAAGCGAGCATCTCAAGCACTGGTTCGGCCCGAAAGACTCGCAGATCACTCACTGCGAAGTCGATCTGCGAGTCGGCGGCAAGTTCCTCTACTGCATGCAATCGGCCGACGGCAGCGAGATGTGGGCCCGTTGGGTCTACCGCAAGATCAACCCCCAGACAAGAATCGAAAGCATCCACTCCTTCTCCGATGCCGCGGGCGACTTAAAACCCGCCCCCTTTGAAGGAGCATGGCCAGTCGAAATCCTCTCGGTCATCACGTTCGCCGAACACGCCGGCCTCGGCAAAGGCGTCGTCGTCCGAGTCGAATGGACCCCGT
>CBIHQO010000839.1:0-3132 GCA_966211735.1 uncultured Schlesneria sp. | reverse complement strand
TGAATTGCGAAGACGCCAACGATGGTGGGGACCAACGCATCCTGCAGACACAGTCTTTGCTTGCCCACCATTGAACGACTGCACCCATCGCCATTTCGTGGGGCTGGCTGAGTGCGCAAGTATGGATGCACTTCCGACGTTGATCGCTTACTGATAAAACTCACGGTCAACGACCACGGTGATTTGGGGGGAGGGCAGGGATGCCGGATTCACAGAAATCTCGACGATTGGCAGTCTCACGCAGTCGGCGACTGACGATCGATGTCCTGCATTACAACCGCCGAGTCCCGACGTGTGCCCATGATCGGCGTTTTGACGTGAGTCGACTCGCAGAACTTCGCAGTCGATTGCCGCAGCGCATTTCGTGGTCGTTGCTGTTCATCAAAGCGTTCGCGCTGGTCGCTCAGAAGCACCCGGTCCTCAGGCAGTCCTACATCAACTGGCCGTGGCCGCACGTGCTGGAACATCCGTATAGCGTCGCCATGCTGGCGACGCAGCGAGACCATCGCGGCGAACCGTGGCTATTCTGGTCGCGGTTTGTTCGGCCCGAACTGCGATCGTTGGAAGAAATGCAGCACGCGTTGAATCAGTACCAGTCCGAGCCGGTCGAGAAGATCTTCCTGCAGCAGTGGCGGCTGAGTGGCTTACCGACGTTGCTTCGTCGCTGCTTCTGGGGTTGGACCCTGAACTTTGGCGGCTCGAAACGTGCCAAACGAGTCGGCACGTTCTTTCTGTCGACATTGGCAAGCAAGGGGGTCGAAATCCAAGATCCTCCCGCGTTTTTGACCAGCAATCTGACTTATGGGCCATTGGACGACGACGGTTGCTGCCGTGTCACGCTCTCCTACGATCACCGCCTGATGGACGGATCGACCGTGGCGGATTGCCTGATCGAACTAGAAACGACCTTGAATGGCGCCATCGCGGACGAATTGGACGAGATCATCGCGAAGTCAGAACGGGCCGCGGCTTGATCACATCAGGCAAGCAAGCGACCTCCATCACTAACTCACATCGAAGAAATGCTGACACTCATGAAGGATCTCAAGGGACGGACCGCAGTGATCACGGGGGCATCGGCTGGCCTGGGGGTGCGAGTCGCACGAGCGCTCGCACGTGAAGGAATGAATCTGGTACTGGCCGCTCGTTCCGCCGACGCATTAGACACCGTCGCCGTCGAGATGCGTGAACTGGGCGTCAAAGCCCTCGTGGTCCCGACAGATGTCTCGGACGAGAGCCAATTGGTTCGATTGGTCGAGCGCACCATCACCGAGTTCGGCGCGATCGACGTGCTGGTCAATAACGCCGGGATCGAAGCATTTCGGTCGTATCACGAATTGGACCCCAACGATATTCGACGTACGATTGAGGTCAATCTGACCGCCACGCTGTTGCTCACCCGCTTTGTCCTACCGCACATGGTTCAGGCTCGCCGTGGCCACATCGTCAACATGGCCTCGATCGCGGGCAAGCAGGGGCCAGCCTACGGAGCGGCCTACGGAGCCTCCAAAGCGGGAATGATCGCCTTCACGCAAGCCCTGCGGGGCGAGTACCGAAGCAGGGGAATCAGTTCCTCGGCAATCTGCCCTGGCTTCGCCAAGGATGGGGGCATCTACGAAGTGATGAAGCAGCGGATCGGTCGAGGCGTCCCGTGGTACCTCGGCTCCACAACGGCCGAAGCGGTGGCCCGCGCTGTGGTCAAGTCGATCAAAGGAGACCGGCCCGACTTGATCGTGAACGTCCCGGCCCTGCGTCCGATCTTCACGTTCTGCCAGGCGTTCCCCAGAATCGGTGAATGGCTAGTCCACAAGGTGACGCTGAGGTTCTTGAAGCAGGCCGGTACCAGTCACCGAGGGTAGAACGCTTCGCGTCCCCTCGTCCCGACTGGCCGCGAGCACCCATAGCGTCAGGGCGTGCCACCCATCCGTAAGGCTTGCTCCTCGTCCGTTGGCATTTTCTGTTGGCTTTCTGGTTTGAGATCGGTCGGGATAGACACGAAGCAGAGCTTCGAAGACTGGCGTTCCCAAGCTGGAGCTTGGGAACGAGAGTGCATCGAGAGTGAAAGTTATGCTGAAGCATAACCTACGCAGAACGGTGTCAATCCGCTGACAACTCTTCCCGATCAAGCCGCGCGTCGAGCTTCGGGCTCACTGGCAACCGCCACCTTCTTGCGTTTTCGGCTGGCATGATTCAACAGGTCCAGCACCCCCGGCGCCAGCCATTTCGACCAGGCCAGCAGATGGGCCAGTGGCCCGACCAGCTTCATCCGCTTGTTGCGATAGATGCACCGGATGGCCGCTTTCGAAACCGCTTCGATCGAACAGCACAGCCATCGCGGCGGGTGCGGCACCGACTTGTCGCTCTTTGCTGACGCACATGACTTGTAGAGATTAGTGAGCACCGGCCCGGGACAAAGGGCACTCACCCCCAACCCACGGCGACCATATTCAGCTCGAATCGCTTCCGTGAAACCAATCAAGCCGAACTTGCTCGTGTGATACGCCGCAAAGCGTCCCCCCGCCACCAGTCCACTGATACTGCACACGTTTAAGATATGAGCATCTGGTCGTTCGAGCAGAATCGGCAACACCTCGCGGGTGATCTGGATCGGCGCGAGCAGATTGATCTTCATCAACCAGTCCCACTGAGCCGCGGTCATCGAATGCGTCGGACCGTAGTAAGCGACGCCGGCATTGTTGACCAGGATGTCGATGTGTCCCCACCGCTGCAGCATCTGGCTCAAGACTCGACTGATCTCTGCGGGTTGACTGAGATCGCACCGCTCGCCAATCGCGCTCACACCAAGCTGCTTTGCCTCAGCGACAACACTCGCCAGCCCGGCTTCGTCGACATCCAGCAGGTAAAGATCGGCTCCTTCGCGAGCGAGCGCCAGCGCGATGCTGCGTCCAATCCCCGACGCGGCACCTGTCACCAAAGCCTGCTTGTGCCGGATCGACTTCATCGTGCGCAGAACTCTCTTTCCACCAGGCGACATGGTAGTGCGCGATTCTGATCGCGAAAAAGTTGAATCTTCGTAAATGGGATGGCGAGGCTCCGGCCGAGCGGTGGAGTTATTGTGAGTCCATAGACATGCCCGGCGCGGCACGGGCCGCCCCCGCCCCAAAGCAAAAA
>CBIHQO010000838.1:0-3137 GCA_966211735.1 uncultured Schlesneria sp. | reverse complement strand
AGTCGCCGACGATTAAGGAGGGCAGTCCCGTGCTTTCTCGATACAGATGATGCTCCAGAATGTGCCGCGTCTGCCAGTCACGTTCCCGTTCCGACAATCCTAAGTGCCAGTGAGTCAGGTGAAACGGGCCAGACGGGGATTCGACGACGGCCATCTGCGCGCCGCGTGGTTTGCGTTGGTGTCGCGTCAATGAGATCTGATGGTGACTGCGGAACGGCCAGCGAGATAGCAGAAGGTTTCCGTAGCCTCCCTCTTTCACTTTGACGTTAAATTGAAACAGATGGGCGGCCGGTTGAAACCACTCCTGCAGGATGCCGGGTTGATTATGGAATCGACTGCGGCGGACGTTGCGATCAACTTCCTGCAGACAGACGATGTCCGGCGATTCGGCCTCAATCACATGCTGAATTCTCTCCAAGCGATACCGACGGTCGCGACCGCCGATTCCCTTATGAATGTTGTAGCTCAACAAACGCACCGGAAACTCCATTTGAGGCTGGGATGACTTTCAGGATCGCCACCAACTAAGATACTCGATCATCAACAATCCGCGAGGCAGTCGCCCGAGGATCACGTGTTTCACCTAATTGAGCCAGCGACCAATGCTTACGAATCCGATCAGTTCCGCCGCAGTCCGGCGGTACCGGTCGTATGCGCCGTCGCGATTGGAATTCTGCTCGATCGTGTATTGGCCATTTCATTCCTCAGTTGGTGGGCTGGTTCGGCGATCGCATTGACGTTGGCTCCGCTGGCCTGGTCTCGTCGGCGTAATAACTTAGCTGTCCCCATGTTGTTGCTCGCCTGTCTTGGCTTGGGTGGGGCCTGGCATCATTGGCATTGGAATTGTCTGCAGGATGATGAAGTTTCGCACTGGGCGACCGAGCCCGGATGTCTGGTTCGAGTCTTCGCCAAAGTGGTGAACGCCCCCACAGTCGTGGTTGCGATTGACGATCATGCCCCCTGGAAACCGCCCGAGCGGACGCTGGTGATGCTGGAGTGTCGGCGGTTGGTGGGTGACTCGTCGCCAGCTGTGTCGGGCCATGTTCGGTTGTCGGTCGCAGGTCGCTTGGATCAACTTGCGATTGGCGATCTGGTCGAAGTCTCTGGTCTTTTGCTGCTTCCGTCGGAGCCGTCAAACCCCGGTGACTTCGATACTCGGCGATGGCTGCGCACGCAGGGACTGCATGCGACGCTGGCAGCCAATCAACCTGAAGCGGTGGTCGTCGTCGGTCGCGAGCGTACGATCTGGGATCGGCTGACCATCGGTCGCGCGGCGGTCCGTCACCGCGCCGAAGCCCTGATCGCCACGCGCCTGCGGACCAGCAATGTTGCTGTCGCACAATCGTTGCTATTGGGAAGCCGCGTAGAACTTGATCGCGATCTGAGACGGGCCTTTGCCGAAAGCGGCACGCTGCACATCCTCGCCATCTCGGGGATGAACGTTGGGCTGCTGTGGATCGCGATCTCCTTTATGTGTCGCCTCTTCAGACTACCACCGGAAGCCTCAGCATTGACTGCCTTGATTCTGCTTCCCGCCTATGCCTTGATTACCGACGCGAACCCCCCGGTCGTTCGAGCGACGATCGTGGCGGTAGTGATGGTGGTGGGACAACTGATCGGCCGAACCGCGAATCATTGGAATTCACTCGCCGTTGCCGCATTGATCGTGCTGGCCTGGAATCCAAGCGACCTCTTCAACTCCGGAGCCCAGTTGTCGTTTATCGCAGTAGCCACAATCCTGATTACGATGCGGTTTTTGAAATCGCTCCGAACGGCTGATCTGCTCGACGTGTGGTCCGGTGGTCCTGCAATAATCATGCGGCAACTGACTCACCGGCTGATGCGATCATTCTTCGAAGGGTTTGCGATCAGCCTGGCGATCTGGGTCACGACCTCACCATTGATTGCATCACAGTTTCACCTGATTTCCCCCATCGGAGTCGTCTTTACCGTTCTGTTGAACGTCCCCATCGGCATCATGTTCTGCCTGGGCTATGCGTTCTTGTTCCTGGGCCTGATGTCGCCAACGCTATTTGGATGGCTGAGTGTCCCCTTCGATTTCATGCTGGGTTGGTTCCTGTCCGCGGTCGAGGCCGCGTCACGCTTTGACTTGGGTCACATCTATGCTCCGTCACCCCCACTGTGGTGGATGATCGGCTTCTACTTGCTCGTTCCTGCATTGATCATCTGGGACCATCGCCAGGGCCTCCTGTTCTGGTCACTTCGCGCCGCCTTGGCATGGACCGTACTGGGACTGGCGATCTCGCTTCAACCTGCCAGAAGCACGGAGTTGAATTGCACCGTTTTATCTGTGGGCCATGGACTAAGCGTGCTGGTCGAATGCCCGAATGGTCAGACGTTGCTTTATGACGCTGGCAGCATGACGGGCGGCGGCCGAGCAGCGCGCACGATCGAAACCACGCTCTGGGCATCAGGGCATGCGCGGCCGGACGTCGTGGTTTTATCACACCCGGATGCGGATCACTGCAATGCGCTGCCAGAGCTTGTCGATGTGGTTCCAATTCGGACTTTGTTATGTCACCGATCGTTTCTCGACTGGTCTCAGCCACCCGTCGTGAGTGCTTTGGAAGACTCCGCGAAAGTGGGCATCAATATCAAATTGATCGCGGCAGGCCAGCAGATCCTGCTTGACCCCCATGTCAACTTCACCGTGCTGCATCCCGCACCCGACTTTGCGGGAAAATCCGACAATGCCAATAGTGTCGTGTTATGCTTGGAGTACGCAGGACGCCGTATCCTCTTGACGGGCGACCTCGAACACGATGGCTTGCATCGCCTGCTGAAAGAACCGCCTCTCGACACTGACATCCTGCTGTCGCCCCATCATGGAAGCACCGCAGCAAATCCCCATGATTTGGCTCGCTGGGCAACACCGGAATGGTTACTTGTCAGCTATCGAGAAGACTCCGTTCAAGAGCGGTTGGCGGATGTCTATGGTCCCGCGACGGAGGTCATGACGACCGCCAGATACGGAGCGATTCGCTGTCGCATCAAGTCAAATGGAGAACTGACGATCGAACCCTTCAAACGTCAAACTGCTTCGCCAACTGAAAGCAGAGGGCGTTGACCCAAGAGCGATGCCACCTGGTTGCAAATTCGAGCCCGATTCTGTTACA
>CBIHQO010000837.1:0-3137 GCA_966211735.1 uncultured Schlesneria sp. | reverse complement strand
TCAGCCGACTGCGAACACGAGAGCAACGCCCTGATCCACACCTGACGCTCACTGTCACGCTATTGCACTCGGAAGGACGAGGCGCCAGGCTCCTGCCCAGCCGTGATTGAAGTTGGACTCGGCACATTCACCGCAGCTCAGCAGGAGCTTCGCCCTCCCAAATAATGGCGAAGACTGTTGTGCGAATGCTGTGTGACACAGCCAATGGAGCTTCGAGAGGCTGAACTCGACCATCGCCGCGACCATCACGAGTTCTCTTCGCGGTTCAGCCGTCTTGAGATTAATTTTTCGATTGATTCATCCACTGAGGCTTCACTCCATTCGTCGAAATTGCTGAATGTCCAGTCGCCGTCCGAAGTCGGTTGAGCAGCGATGGGGTACGCGCCCGCGATTCCGACCAGCCACTTTCCATCGCAGAATTCGGCATGGCGAAAGCGGAAGCAATAGCACTCACTGGCGCCATCTACTGGATGATCAACTTTGACGATCTTCAACAGTTCGATTGCTTGGGGCGACCGTGCCATTTCTGTGGGATATTGCAGCCAGTAATCCATCTCGGCCTCGGCGAAGGATTGTTGAGTGCGATAAGCTTCGGGAAGAAGGTTGAGTCGCCCAACTCGGTCCAGAAGAATCGCCAATCTGTGACGCATATCAAGTCGGCTGGCGATGTCCTCCATGACTTCCTCGGGAATCGCAATATTCTTCGCGGCCATCGTCGTCACGGTAAACAGACGAATCTCCTTGAGGGATGATTGGAGCCCACGTTCGAGTATTGCAGCGGACCCGGGAAATTGCCCAAAACGCATAAAATGCAGCAGTCGTTCAAATTCGTCGGCAGAGCGACGCAGTCGACTGCCACGTTCACTCTCGACATCGCTCGTCATTTCGTCCTGATCACCTCGCTGCAACAGCAACTCGCAGTCCGGCAAATCTTGTTCAATTAATCTCTGGCAACGCGCGATGCACCACTGCTGAAACTCAGGAAAGTCGTCAAATCGAATGAGTTTCTCATCGGCGAACTTCAACAGCATTTGCAGCAGAGCGCCGCGTGATTCCAGATTGTCGTATTTTCCAAAATCTTGCAGTAGATACCGTAGTAGCACTGCGCCTTGCGGGTCTATTGTCGTAGAGAATCCGCCAGTCAGCGGAACAAAAACCCATGCGAGATCAACCGTTCGACTGGATGGCCGGGCGAGCAAGTCGGCGACCAACGCGAAGGCCTCCTCCGTCTTAATCTCAGTGAGCAGTCGCAACGCTGTTTGGCGCGCATCGCCACGAATATCCAATTGATCATAGACCTGAGCCACGGCACTCACGAATTCGGGATGCGGATCATCCCAGAAACGCCGGATGAGCCCGCTTGCAGTCTCTTCATCAGGATAGTCGTCACCTGCCGCGATGATCAGTCGCACCGCATCCTTCTTCGTCCTCGTCAGATCCCAAATTCGGGAACTCGCACGCTCGCGAACATGGCAGTCGCGATGCTTAAGGAGCTTCAGATTTCCCTCCAGGCCATAGTATCGCTCCCACCACTCATGCAGCCACTGCATCCGTAGAACCCTTTTTGACGACCGTCGAACTTATGACAAGAGAAGGCTGAACTCGACCGCCGCAGCCAACTAAGACCCTCGCAGGTCATGCTTCAGCATAACTATTTTTCCTCCCGCCGGATGCCACTGGCGGCGGCTTTGAACTGCCAGTGTCTCCTGGTGACGCGAGGGGTTGCGACTGGTTCAGATTGCTCATGGTGACCAAGCCAGCTCCTTTTCGGCCTCACGCAAGATCTCGCGTCTCCAGCCCTTCTCCGAAGGCCCAAAGGGTCGGCCGTTCACTTAGCCCGGCCTCTGAAGGCCGGGTACAGGCTGTCAAAAAAAATACTCTTGAGGCCTGAATGGCCGGCCGTTCCGGTGAGGCAAGACACCACCTAACCGAGTTTTGATCGGAATCGATCTCCCCACAACGACCGACTCCAGCCGCCTCGCGGAGGTATGTTATGGCTGCCCATCCTCCCCAACAGCCACCCCACGCTCCCCCAACCCCGGCTCGCGACAGGCGTCAAAGTACTTCAATAGCAATCGTTCATTCCGCAATCCCCTCAGCCCGAAGAACGCTCCCAGCACCGCGGTGTGCATCAGAAAACCAAGTTGAAACCCCAGCGCCACTCCCAGCAGCACCGGCACTTCGGAAGGAGCCTTCGCCACTAACTCCATCTGCTGCATCCCTTTGACCAGCACCATGGCCGAGTTCGCCAGGTACAAAGTGGCGCCGATCATGATCAGGTTGATCGCCACACCAACCCACCTCCAACGATCCCACCAACGAATCGACCCGCGCAACTTCTCCAGATACTCCTCATCCGAGCAAGCTCGAAACCACTGGTTGCCACGGGTTCTACGAATGCCAGGGGTGCCATGGTTTTGGAGTCCTCGACAAGGCCGTGTCTCTTCGTGAGCGACCTTGCGACGCTTCACCCAATCGAACGCCCTGAACCCACCACGACTCTGATCCATGTTTTCATCCATCGCAGCCTCCCCGATCACGAGATCAAGAGACAACGCAGAAAAGCTCCCCCGGGATCATGCAAAAATGAACTGGAATACCACGCGTTTCGTGGATGGTGAGCCAATAACGATCGCTGCAGTACAGAACGTGGCGGATATCATAAGATATTTGAATGCGGACGATCCAATTCATTCTCGTTATTGCCACTACATGTGATTCTTCGAAGTCGGCACCTGCATCGTCACGATGCGTTAGAATACTTTCCACAAAACACAGAAATAACTTAAATACGGTCTTGCTCGGCGCACCGATTTTATGCGACAACAGCGTCACAATCTGTGTGCCAGTGAGTTCTCATCGATTGAGGCATGGTCAGTGCCTGACAATCTGAGTCCGCGGCCCGCCAGGCGGGACTGCTCTTTCACAATTGAATGCCGATCGTCAGCGAACCTTGGAGTGCGGTGGCTCGATACCGCTTTGGCTCCAATCGCCAGAGACCCTCTCGCATGGTCAGCCGAGGTAGTCTGTCCTTTGACAACCGACCGCAAATCTGCGACCACCTCTAAGTAAGTACAATTTAGAGGTTGTGTCGAACAGCCGGAGGTTGTGTCGAACAGCCGGAGGTTGTGTCGAAC
>CBIHQO010000836.1:0-3148 GCA_966211735.1 uncultured Schlesneria sp. | reverse complement strand
ATCTGGGCCCAGTTCGACAACGAGGTTGCCGTCCTGCTTGCACAGCTTCCCTTCTGAATGCGAACGCAAGTCGAAGTCACCGCGATGAGCGACCCCTTCGAGTTCACCGTAGGAACCCGCGTCCAGGAATGGGAACGCGTATTCGAGGTCCGCCGTGCCGACCGAATAGTGAGCCAGTTCTTCTTTGGCGTGCTCGCGCAGGATGAGATTATCTTTCGAGATCCCGTGCTTGATGTACCAACTGTATCGGCGATCTCGCCAGTACTGGTACCACGCCAGCGACTGACCAGGATGACAGAAGAACTCCATCTCCATCTGCTCGAATTCGCGAGATCGGAACGTAAAGTTTCGCGGGGTGATTTCGTTACGGAAGCTCTTGCCAATCTGAGCCACCCCGAACGGAACCTTCACGCGACTGGAATCGCAGACGTTCTTGAAGTTTACAAACATCCCCTGAGCCGTTTCCGGACGCAGGAACGCTTTGTTTTCGTCGGACTGCAGCGCTCCGGTATACGTCTGGAACATCAGATTGAAGTCGCGGGGATCCGTTAGCGTTCCTGGCTTGGTCGCTTCCGGTGCCAGCACGCTGTCGAAAGAATCTGCGTCCGTGATCGGCCTCAGTCCTTCGACGGCGGCAGCAGGAGTGTACGGCGCGGTGAACGGAGGGCCATTGAAGTGCAGACCACCGTGCGGACCAGTGCCAAACTCGATCGCGGCGAGTTTGTCCTTCTTCAGCCCGAAGAACTTCAGCGCGCGTTGTTCGACAAAAGCGATCCCCTCCTCGGCATCCTTATCGGTGGCGACGAAGATGCGATTGCCACCGTAGCTGGCCCAGCGACCTCGCACATGATCGAAACGATAGCGGGCCTTCGTTTCGCGGCAGTCGACCAGCTTGTCGGCGAACAGGTCGTAGTGTCCCGACACCTTCCAGACCTGCGGATGCATGATGATCGACGTTTCGACCCCAACCATGTCGAAGCTCGTGGGGGCACCGGCTGGAGCGGTGATCTCATCGTGCTCGGTGATCATGTCTGACCACCAAGCCTGTCGGACGTTGCGTTTCAGTTCGACCCCCAGCGGTCCGTAGTCCCAGAAGCCGTTCAGCCCACCGTAGATTTCGGATGATTGAAAGATAAATCCGCGGCGCTTGGCGAGTGCCACGATCTTGTCCATACGGTTTTCAACGGCCATTCCAACATGCCTTTCTTGGTGATCTTCGCAGTCGTGACTTATCGAAGAAGAGTGATCAAGTTCGAGCCCACATTGTATTCGGGCACCATCTCGAACAGGTCGGTCGTCCCCGCTCGTTCAATTTGCTCGTCGTATCCCAGCCGGACGCAATTGCGTCCGCCATAGCCCGACCGCATCGCCTGCCGAAACTTCTCCGGCGTCATCGACTCACGTCGGTACAAGTCCAAAGCCAGTCGCAGTTGATCGTCAGTCCATTTCGATTCGGAGCAGCCAGTCGCGGTCAATAGGCCGTCCACGATGGCTCCCGCACACAAGCAGTCTTCTACGGTGATTTTGCCTTTGGTCCCCGCACAGACCAAGTGGATGGGCCGCGAATCAACAGCCAGGACATTCACGATGGCCTGCAGGTTCACGAATGACCCGATCAGGACGCGACTGGCCTGGGCCGCTCGCAACAAGGCCCGCGTCCCGTTCGAGGTCGTGAACACGATCGTTTTGTCGCGGACCACTTCGGCCGAATACGCAAACGGGTTGTTATCCAGGTGAAATCCGTCGATCAGGACTCCCTCGCGTTCGCCCCCCAACAGGGCTGTTCCGGTGGGATGCTTCGCCGCGATTCCACGCGCGTCCTCCACTTCGCCGCAGGGAACGACACATCTCGCTCCATTGGCCAGCGCATGCACGATCGTCGTCGACGCGCGCAGGACGTCGATGATGACGGCAATCCCGCCCCGAACGTCTTGCGGCTCAAAGAGCACCGGCAATAGATGGACTTTCACCTCGCGATTCATGAGCGGATGATAGAGGAAGGTGCCGCCGCCTGCCACCTGTGAACGCCGCCGCAGCGGACGAATAAGCTGCAGAAGATAGGTAAGGCATCGCTTGTACCGGCAATTCGCTCTTTACGAGCTTCGCTTGGCCTTAGAAGGTTTTTTCTTTCCCAATTCTGTCGGAGGCCCTGCGAAGACAACCCGGGCAGCGCCATTTTTGGGATCCAGGCCTAGTTCAATCACATAGTCGGCGACGTTCAGCAACTCGGGACTATTGTCGATCACCACGATCGAGTGCCCGATGCCCAACAGTTCATCGAAACAACCGGCGAGTCGAGCGACATCCACCGGATGCAGTCCGACCGTCGCTTCGTCGCAAACAATCAGCGTAGAACCCCGGCCCGCTGTCAGCCTGGCGGCCAGTTTCAATCGTTGTGCTTCACCACCCGAAAGCGTGTCCGTGGGCTGCCCCAGCACGAGGTAGTCGAGTCCAATCTGCTTCAACATCTGCAGTCGACCCTGCAGCCGCTGATGATTGCGAAAAAATGTTGCCGCCTCTGCGGCACTCATTGCCAGCACGTCGGCAATGGACCGACCGCGGTATTTCACATCGAGAATCTCACGCCGATAGCGCGTCCCACCGCATTCCGGGCAAGTCAGGGTGACATCCGGTAGAAATTGCATGTCATGCCGCAAGACACCCGTTCCCCGGCAGGCTCGACATCGTCCCCCTTGGGCCGCGTTGAAGCTGAACTGCTGTGGACCGAAGCCTCGCTGCTTGGCTTCCGCACTCATCGCGAACACGTCGCGAATGTCATCGAACACGTCGATCCAGGTCGCCGCATTACTGCGAGACGACCGAGTCAGCGGGGTGCGATCAACCACGGAGAGATCTGTGATCGACTCGACACCAGTGATCTCGCAGCAGTCGCGCCCCACGGCATCCAGCGTTGGATTCAATCGATAACGCAGCGCCGGAACTAGCACACCTGAGAGCAGCGATGTCTTGCCGACCCCCCCCGGCCCCGAGATCACGCAGAGGACACCCAACGGGATTTTCACCCGCAGATCCTTCAGGCTGCGATACTCGATCTGGTTCAGATCGATCCAGCCATCAGGCTTTCGAGGCGCACGGGGGTTCGCTGGACGATCGAGGTCCGTTCGCAGCGCCTGTGCAGTGGCGGAAT
>CBIHQO010000835.1:0-3158 GCA_966211735.1 uncultured Schlesneria sp. | reverse complement strand
TCAGTTCATCCCGGCAGCGATCGCGTTTGGGTCGATCACATTCACGATGACCTCGGCGGGATCCCCCGAGATTCAGAACCTGATCCCGATCAAGTACCTCGTCGATGCAGAGGGCAAACCACTCACCGATGCTCGTGCAGGCTGGCAGGTCAGTTTGATCGTGGCCTTTCTCATGTTTGCCATCGGGCAGTTGTATCTGGATCGTGTCATTCGCCGTGCAGTGGCCGCGGGAGGCAAGTTTGAACCACGTGAGAGCGATCGGCCCGCGGTTACGGCGGACCAGGCAGGGAGTCCAGGCTTCGTCTCTGCCGTTGCCCCACTGGTCGCGACATTGTTAGCACTGAACCTGATGCCTGCGCTGTGTCGCAAGTACGGCGACTCAATACCCAAGCAGACCTGGTGGATCTTGAAAGCGATTGTGCAGCACTATCCCGAAGACGGCACGCTGGCCATCTTCATCGGGGTCATGGTTGCCGTCGTCCTGCATCGCAAACGTTTGCACAACGTCTGGGGCAGCTTCGGCGATGGGTTCGTCAATGGGCTATTGGCGGTCGGGTCCACGAGTGCCGTCGTCGGCTTTGGTTCAGCCGTCAAAGATTTGCCCTCTTTCCACTTGGTCGTGCACTGGATGACTGATTCACCGAGTGATCCATTGATCAGCGCGGCATTGGCGGTCGCGGTGATTGCTGGCATTGCCGGATCGGCATCAGGCGGTCAGGGGATTGCGCTGCCGCTGATTAAGCCGATCTTCATCGACCAGTTGGGCGTGAGCCCCCGAGCGTTGCATCGAGTCGTCGCGATCTCGTCCGGGTCGCTCGATTCGCTTCCTGCCAACGGCTACCTGGTGATGTTGATCCGTAACATCTGCGGTGAAACCCACGCCAGAGCTTACGGTCCGATCTTCGTGACGACGGTGCTGGTCCCGACCGCCGGAACAGCAATCGCGATTGCTCTGTTCAAAGTGTTCCCGCAATGGGGTTAATGCATTCGGCCCACGCAAAGGCTGTAACCGAATCGGCCAAATCACCTCAATACACGCTTTGTGTTTGGCTTCGAGTCCCAGCGGGACGATCGATAATAGCCCACCGTTTCAACGGGTTGTTGGGGCAACGTAGGCAACGCCAGTCCCGCAGGGACGACAGAACAAGATGTTGCACACAGACGTCGGCGCGCTGCGCCTTTCGAGATGTCGGTCGTCCCTACCGGGACTGAAGACGTGGAGTGTAGGCGATAGACTCCGTGTGCTGAGAGTCATCGGCAATCACGAAGTGCAATGCCACCAGAATGCGCTCGCGACACTTCGTGTGCTGAGAGGCTGTGATTTTATCGCCACCGATCTTGAATCGGTGGTTCTCGCGCCTCTGCACTACTCAGAAACAACTGGCGCAAGCGCATTTGATGTCGTGCACCAGCGCGAGAACCACCGAGATGAACTCGGTGGCGTGAAAAAATCACACGCTCGGAGTACTTCTATTTCACAGTTGCCAGACGCAAGGTCCGATCAATTCTGGAGAGGCATCGATCTCGACCTAAGATGGCGAGCGCATCGAACAGTCCGATTCCCACCGCGCGACCTGTCACGGCAATGCGCAGGGCATGCACGATCTGACCAATCTTGACGCCATGCGACTCGACGAAGGCGTGAACCAGCGAATCGAGGGCGGGTGCGTCAAAAGATGCCGTTGTCGCAAGTTGCTCTCGCAAGGCCGTCAGCAGACCAACCGCTTCGGGAGCATCGACGATACGTTGCTTGAATGCCTTTTCGTCATAGACCAACACGTCATCGGCGACGAAGAACTCTTTGTAGTCCAGGATATCGCTGAAGATCCTCAACCGATCCGCCAGCCCCGTCACGACCTGCCCAACCGTCTTGTGAATGGCGGTATCCGGTGTCTGCGACACAAGGCCCGCTTGCTGCAGGAACGACAGGCAGCCGGCGATTTTGTTTTCGAGCGGCAGATGGTTCATCCAATGCTGCTGGTAGCTTTGGAGTTTTTCCGCATCCAATCCAGCGGGAGATTTCACGATGCGGTCCAGCGTGAAGTTCTGGATCACGGTGTCCAACGTCATGAATTCGGTCTTGTCGTCCAATGACCAGCCCAGCCGTGAAAGGGCATTCAAGATTCCTTCAGGAAGGTAACCAAGACGTTCGTAGTACTCGACCATTAGTGGATTGAGGATCTTCGAGTCCCCCAAACCCAACTGCGGAAGTACTTCGTCGGCGCGATCGAACATCTTCTTCAATTGTGGGCTATTACGTAACTTATCGATATCGCGTTTCGCCAGCTTCTTTGTCGAACCGGGTGCGGTGATGAACGGGATGTGAGCAAATACGGGTGGCGTATTGCCCAGTGCTTCATGCAGCAACGCCTGGACAGCCGTATTGGTGAGATGCTCTTCAGCTCGAATCACATGCGTGATCTGCATATGCGCGTCATCGACCACCGTCGCAAAGTTATAGAGCACGGTGCCATTGCTACGAATGATGACCGGATCGACCATCAAGGCGCCGTCCCACTCGACATGACCTCGCACGGCGTCATCGATTGCCACTCGTTTGTCGCGCGGAACCAAAAACCGCACGACATACGGCCGGCCCTCAGCTTCAAATTGGGCGCGCTCAGCGTCCGTCAGATCGAGCGACCGCCGAATATTGACGAACTGCTGCTTGGCGGCCTCCGCGACCGCGCGATCCGCCGCGATCTGCTCGGGCGAATCATAGTCCTTGAAGGCCTTTCCCTCTGCCAACAGTTTGTCGACAGCGGCTTGATACAGATGCGTTCGTTGCGATTGATAGTACGGCCCAAATTTACCGCCAACGTCCGGCCCTTCGTCCCAATTCAACCCCAGCCAGCGAAACGCGCGAAAGATCGGCGCGAGCGCCGCTTCGACGTTGCGCTGCTGATCGGTGTCATCGATCCGCAGAATGAACGTGCCGTTGTTATGTCGAGCCCACAGCCAGACGAACAGGGCGGTACGCATGCCGCCAATATGCATGTAACCAGTGGGGCTGGGGGCGAATCGGGTCCGGACAGTCGCAGTCATGATCTACCTCGATGAAGCAATTCAAACGAGGCGGGATGATAGCGATCCGGCAAGTCATCGGGGAAGCAACGCCCCAATAATCTCAATAGGCCAGGTACCGATAAAACAATCGC
>CBIHQO010000834.1:0-3161 GCA_966211735.1 uncultured Schlesneria sp. | reverse complement strand
GATTCAGCACACTGCTGACTCCGACTGGCCACTGGATATCGATGACGAGTGAGGTGAACTACCTCGCACGTCGCGGATGATAGCACCGCATGATGCCTGGTTGCGAACCCGTGTGGCAGAAGCCTGTATCTCTCGGTAGGCTGAGGGACTGTCCTTTGCCGCATGCCAAGCACCGGCAAAGTCATTGATTGATCGTGGACCCGACCGGATCAGTGTGTGGCCTCGCATCGGCGACGGGGTGGCGAGGTTTTCGAAGGGCGAGGGCGTAGAACATCGCCAGCAGGCTCATGCTCATGAATCCTACCCAGACAAAAGTCCAGATGGGCGTCACCAGAAACATCCTGCAGGCGAACGTGAATATCAGAACGGGGTATAGATAGAGATACCAGACTGTTCGGTCATCTTGCCTCAGCATGGCAACTAAGGCGAACGTCGAAAGTGCCACGATGATGCCAGAGAACAGCAGCCCATTGAACGCGACAGCAAGACAATCGGAAGCTGGTGCGTTGTCGCAAAACAGAAGGACTAGAAGACTTCTCGCGGTTCCCAGCGTCCCGGCGACCAATGCAAGTGCGCCGTTCATAAACATTAAGATGCACCCCACGACCTTTTCGACATTCATTAGGTCGTGGAGTGTCCGGATCCCCGCAAGCCACATCATGAGGCAGAAACCCCCCAGCGCAAGAGCCGCCAGGGTTGCGTACAGACCCATCGCTTGAAGCCAATATTCTCTTTCGAAATCCACAGCTTCTCCTTTGCGATTGTCTTGGGAAAAACGGATTGGATGGCAATCCGAAAGCGAGCGAAACCAACCTCTTTACTTCAAGGCGTCGCGGAATTCGATTTATAACGCCTTTTCATTGACGCCCCCAGAGTCACCCGGTCGGGATTGGGGCGGTTTCACGGAGCAGGACGACCTAAGCCTTTCTGGACGTGGTCCATTCCATGTTTGTCGACTGTCGATCCAGAACCGGAGTCGAGCCAATAGTTTGTTCCAACTCCGTTTGGCATGGGATCTGAAATGGTCTGGCCGTGCAAGACGGCATTTTGCACTTCCTTTGGGATGGGCAATCTGGCGTCCTGGGCAGTGCTTAAAATTTCACCTTTGACTCGGAATGCCCTGATCAGCCCGGTGGCATTGCTCAGGTCCATCTTATACCGACGCACAGTCGATGGATGCAGACCGGCGGCATTGAATGTGACTGTATCTCCAACACGGTTGACGATCGCTGCTGCCGAGGCGAGGCCTCCGCCGAGTGAATGTCCGGTCAATCGTAGATTTGGGAATTTTTTCTTCAGTTGCGCAGTGAGCTGAATTGCCTGCTCGTATTGTCTGTCTCGGAACCCGAGTCCTTGGCGACCATTTGCCACAATCAAGTCTCTTGGGTCTTTGAACGTCGTGCCTGCAAAACCGAGGACGGTTTCTCCTGTCTTATGATTGACGAACAGCACCGCGTTGAACCCTGTCTCGTCGTTACGAAACTCGCGTACCTTCGACCAGCCCAAGTCTTTCGCAGCTTTCGATAAGGTTGCATCCTCATAGGACGCGCTCGCCAAATCACCCATGATGCGCGCGTCTTTGATCCACTTGAGATGGCTCAAGGCCGCCACCAGTGGCACCCGAAATGAGGGGAGACTTTCCGCCGGGATGTTGACTATGGGGATCACTCTTTTGTGCCTTCTCGGCTTTCGGATCCAGGACATCGTCGCCGGGGCCGGGGATGGCGGCTCCGACGAGTTGGTAGAGGTCGCGTTTGCGGAACGATAAGCCGCGATCGAGCAGCGAGGTCCAGGCTTGCAGTTGTTTGTCGATGTCGGCCTGTTCGGTCTGGATCACGAACCGTGGGCGGAAACCGGGCTCGGACCAGAGTCCCTTCTGCACGTTGATCTGGATGATCGAGCCGAGCAGGTCGCTGGTCAGCGTTTCTTCGAGGTTGGCCGAGTCACTTTGCAAGATCTGTAGCAGCGTGTCGGCATGCAATTCGGCGACGCCTGAACCCATTCCGGTCGCTTCTGATTCGGATGACAGCACTTGACCCAGGATGTACCGCTTGATGCGATGGCCGAAGTACTGCGTCAACAATTGATGCAGCGTTTCGACTCCCTGGAAGCCGGGATCGATGATCTCAACGCCGTACTGGCCGGTATCGCCGACGGGGACGGGGACCAGCAGGATATGTTGTTCACCGCTGTTGTAGCCTTCCGCTGCCGACTTGGCTTCGTCGTGAGCCTGCTGGTTACCTTGCGGGTACTTCCAGACCTGGATGCCACCCGCCATCCGTTCCAGAAACTCCATCAGGAACGCCATGGTTTCCTGTTTTTGAAACCATTCCCAGTAGATAACCGAGCGAATCCCGACGCCGTAGATCGAACCCGCTCGCACGCCGTCGGCATAGTCGGCGTCTTCGATGTGATGCTTGTGGATCAGCAGCAACCGTCGCTCGTTGGGAGACAGGAAGTAGCCCAGGCCATAGTCGGTCGGCTGCACCTTCCAGCGACCGTTGATCACGTCGCCCACGCTATAGCGATTACCCACGCGGATACCGACCTGGCCTTCGTATTCACCTGGTTGCAGTGGCCTGTCAGGGCGTTGTTGACGGAACACCAGCTTGTCACCGTTGAGCGGTTTCCAGCCCCAGTCATCCTGATGTCGTGGCGTTGGCATCCAGACCGACTTGTTGTTGACGATCTGAACTCCCCAGCGATGCTGAATGCCGTATTTGCCGTACCAGATCGCATGCTGGCAGTTGCGCCGGTACTCGGTGAAGTGACTGATCCGCCGACAGATCGCTTCCAGCATCGAACAGAATTCACGCTGATCGGCTGACGAACTGTTTTCGGGCTCGATGTGCCAGTTCAACAGTGCGACAGATCGCTGGCGAGAATCGAGGCATTCGCGGATGCCGACGTCGTTCCGCATGAAGCGGGCGTTTGACCGATCATCAAGTAGGGCTTCGTCATAGTCGCGATAGACCGACGCGAGAGACGTGTACCGATTGAGGAACGTGTCGACGTGACTGACAGGGTATTTGCCCCGATTGGGAGCGGTCCAATCGACTTGGCCGCTGTCACGTCGACGTTGACCGTAGGTGACTCCAGACATCAGGGATTGATTGCGCACATCCATCGAGCCGACCTCCAAAGACGAAAAAAGGCCGCAA
>CBIHQO010000833.1:0-3193 GCA_966211735.1 uncultured Schlesneria sp. | reverse complement strand
CTCGGCACCCGCTCCGGGCTTCCCTTCTTTGCCGAGCGTCAGCGTCACTTTGCCGTCGCGGGAATAACGCCGGGCGAGATGCAGCGCATTGTCCGTCACCCAGACGTTGCCGTGTGAGTCGACTCGCAGGCCATGCACCGTCTTGAATTCGCCCTTGCCCCACCCCGCCAGCAAGCGATGCTGTCCGTCGAGCACCAGCAACGGAGGCTCGCCCCGATGCAGCACGTAGAGGCGATCAGCTCCATCAACTGCGACCGCCGACATTGGACCGATCTCGACATCGGCCGGCAGTGGGACGAATCCCTTGGAGACATACGGATCGGCCGCAGACGCCACAGAGAACCAAGTCATCCATACTGCAAAGAGAACGCATCGCATAGCAGGCTCCGTCGAAGATCAATTGGACCGGTATTTGGCGTGTGCGCGTTATATCCAACGCGAACAAATGTCGCACCGTTTCTGCGGGAATTCCAGCCGCCCGTGCTCGAAAATCAGCCGTATCCCTGATCCAGGCGAGCCGCGCTGCGTCAGCACACGGATTGATTGCAGACTTAGCCCGAATCGCACACCTCTCATTCCTATTCGGATCTCTTCTTCATTCGTGCGAATTGATCCAATTCGTGGTCCACTCCTCTCCTCATTCCGTGCCGAAAACGGATTTCCAGACTTTTTCCACACGACTGTCGATTCCCGAGTTTTCTGAACGACTAATAGTCAGAAGTAGCTGACATTCCTTTGGAAACGCCATGCAATTCGTGGGACTGCAGTATCGAGACAAAGTGCGCTGGAGGCAGATGTCCTGCCTTCAGCGAACCGAATTTCTCGAGCGATGCCAGGCCTACGATGATGAGTTGCGGCAGTTTGGATATCTGCGGGGGACTGCCTGCGTTCCGGCGGTTCGCAACGCGATCACGATTCGCAACAATCATGGCCAGCCCAGCGTCCAGGATGGTCCGTTGACGGAAGGTAATGAACAGTTGATACGCATCGTGATTCTGGAAGCCTTCGATCTGAATCACGCGATTGCACTCCTGTCCAAGCATCCTTTACTCTGGGATGGAGTCTTCGAACTTCACCCGGTCGAACTGACGACTCATGACAATTCCAGCCTGTCACCCCGATTGATCGGAGAACCACGATGAAATACATGCTGCTGATTTACTCGAACGAAACCTCGTGGACCGAATCCGAACGGGAAGCCTGCTTCGAAGAATCGATTCAGGTCTCTCACGATCTGAAGGCGGCCGGCAAGTTCCTGGCAGCGTCACCTCTGCAACCCGTCTCGGTGGCGACCACGCTGCGAATTCGCGACGGCAAACGACTGATCAGCGACGGCCCGTTTGCGGAAACACACGAACAACTTGGCGGCTACTTCCTGGTCGAAGCGACCGATCTGGACGATGCCATCAGCATCGCCGATCGACTGCCTGCGGCCAGGAAGGGGACGATCGAAATCCGGCCGATCCTGGAACTGCCCAATCTGCCGTACGCGTCATAAGCACATCCAAATCAATCAGTCCACTTGAACCCAAGGCGCAGCACTGTTGATGCCGCGCTGAAATTGCGCCCGCACGATGGGTGGAATCTCAGGAGGATCCATGTCCACATCAATCGAACTCTCTGGCCGCCCCACGACGGCACAACTGTGGATGGGTCGAGTCCTGAGTGCTTTGCCGGCGATGTTCCTGCTGCTCGACGGGGCAATGAAAATCTCCAAGCCGTCGTTCGTCGTCGAAGCGACCACCAACTTGGGTTACCAGCAAAACGTGATTGTGCCGCTGGGAATCACGCTGTTGATCTGCACCGTGCTGTACATCATCCCGCAGACGGCGATCTTGGGAGCCATCCTGCTGACCGGATATCTGGGTGGTGCCGTGGCCACTCACGTTCGCGTCGGCAACGGCGCGTTTGAAATCATCTTCCCCGTGATTTTCGGCGCCATGCTTTGGGGAGGTCTCATGCTTCGCGACACCCGACTGCGAGCCCTATTGCCGTGGCGAAAGTCGTTCTTTAAGTAGCCCTCTTGCTCCGCCGAGAGGAGTGCCAACGGAGAGCCCGCGGCACTATGAGAACGGTGTTCGACGGCAATCAATGCACTGTGTTGATCGGCTTTCCTCTCGGCGGAGCGAGAGGGCTGCTTAGTGCGAACCCTTCCAACTTTGTTTCCACTCGTTACTCATCAGAAAGCCAAACCATGACGACGAAGATTTTTGTGAACCTGCCGGTAAGGGATCTCAACAAATCCGTGACCTTTTTCAAGAGCCTGGGCTACACCTTCAACCTGCAGTTCACGGATGAGACGGCCACTTGTATGGTGATCAGCGAAGACATCTATGCGATGCTGCTGACCTACCCCAAGTTCAAAGACTTTACGCCGAACCCGATTTGCGACGCGACCAAAAGCACCGAGGTGCTGGTCTGTCTCTCGTGTGAAAACCGGGCCCAGGTGGATGACCTTGTTCGCAAGGCGGTGGCGGCGGGTGGCAAGACCTTCAAAGAACCGCAAGATCACGGATTCATGTACGGACACAGCTACCAGGACCTCGACGGTCACATCTGGGAATTGATGTACATGGACCCCAGTTTCGTCCAGAAGCAATAATCAGTCTCGTGATGAGCTCGGGCCGACACTTCAACCACCTCGAGCGTATCCCGCCTGGCTGTGGCGTCCCGCGCGCCAACCCCCCCTTCTAACCGATGTTTCAACGCGACACTCAAGTGCGACCCGCACCAGAAAGCCAAACCATGACGACCAAGATTTTCTTGAACCTGCCCGTCGCCGACCTCAACAAGTCCGTCACGTTCTTCACGAGCCTCGGCTACACCTTCAACAAGCAGTTCACGGACGAGACATCCACCTGCATGGTGATCAGCGACGAGATCTACGCGATGCTGCTGACTCATGAGAAGTTCAAGCAGTTCGCTCCGCAAGCGATTTGCGATACGACCAAAAGTAACGAAGTGCTGATCACGCTGTCGTGTGAAAGCCGAGCTCAGGTGGATGAGCTGGTTGCCAAAGCGGTGGCGGCGGGAGGCAGAACCGTCGAAGATGCGGAAGACCTTGGGTTCATGTACAGCCACGGCTACATGGATCTGGACGGGCACGCGTGGGGATTGTTCTACATGGATCCCAGCTTCGTCCAGCCACAGTAGCCGCCAACCTGGTGAATTCGGGCGTCGTGCAACGACGCCC
>CBIHQO010000832.1:0-3200 GCA_966211735.1 uncultured Schlesneria sp. | reverse complement strand
CGCAAGCAGCATCGCATACGCTCATCTGGCGGATTCACACCTGATCGCCCGCCATTTGCCGGTCATCGCTGATTAAATTGTCAGTCGTGTCCCCTTCACCTCTGATTGACCTCGTCCCGAAGTTGTCTTACAGTGGTTCTGTCGCAACTTATTGAGCACACGGTCGATGCGCTTGCCGCAGCGTGCCGGTCAGGATCAAACGGCGAAGGGAGAGAATCGGCGCATGTCCAGTTTCAGTGGTGGTGAATTTACTGAAGCCGAAACGATGCGTGGCCGAACCTGGCCGTGCCTGCGTCAGTTCTGTGTCTTCCTGGAAAATCGCGTCGGACGCTTAAATGACTTGATGCGGCAGGTCGAATCGCTGGACACCCGAGTCCTCGCGATGAGCATTGTCGATTCCGTCGACTTCGCCATGGTTCGACTGATCTTTAACGACACCGATCGGGCTCGCGAGAAGCTGGAACTTTCCGGCTTTATGTTCAGCGAAAGCGATGTCGTCGGCGTCGAGCTACCCGAGGGGGAGCAACCCTTCCACAATATCTGTTCGACATTGATGAAGGCGGAAGTCAACATTCATCATGCTTATCCGCTGCTCTTCCGACATCGGGGACAGGGGGCGATCGCGATTTATGTTGATGACGTGGATACCGCGACCAATGTCCTGAATGCGGCCAAGCACCGCGTCATTACGGAAACTGACCTGCAGGACGACGACGAGTTCCTGTGATCCTCGATTGGACTTCATCGTCCGTTCGCGCCCGCTTTGGAGATTTGTCATGACTCGACCTGAAATCTCAGAAGCGATCGCTCGCCGGACGTTTCTGAATCAACTGACGGCGGCCTCGACCGCCGCCCTGATGTCCGGTGCTCCGCGTCTGGTGGCTGGCAACGAGCAGGAAGCGGTTGCCCATCCCGAGCCTACCGCCGACTCGTGCATCCTCCTATGGATGGCGGGGGGCATGGCCGCGCCCGAAACGTTCGATCCGAAGCGATACCACCCCTTCGAAATTGGGACGCCGGTCGATAAGGTGATGAGCACCTTCAAATCGATCGATACAGTCGTCGACAACATCAAGATCTGCGAAGGGCTGGAACAGATTGCCGGTGTGATGGATCGTGCGACGCTGATCCGGTCGCACTATCAGCCCGACCTGGGCAGCATTCTGCATTCGCGGCATCAGTATCACTGGCACACGGGTTATGTCCCGCCGCAGACTGTTGCCGCGCCGCACATTGGTGCCTGGATGGCACGCGTCCTAGGGCCACGTAATCCCGTCATGCCCGCTTTCATTAACATCGGTCAGCGGTTGGAAGGGATCGGTGAGAACGAAGAGATCAAGGCGTTTACGCAGGCTGGATTCTTCGGCAGCGAATTTGGTCCGATGAATCTGCCGTATCCCGACGAAGCGGCCCGCGCGGTTCGTCCACCGAAGGGAATGGAGCCCGGACGCTTCGAGAGCCGACAGAAGCTGTTCCGCAAACTGCTCGATCAGAACCCACAGCGCGAATACCTCAGCGATTATCACCAGCAATCGATGTTGCGATCGCTCGAGAACGCACATCGCCTGCTGAGCTCCAAAGACCGCGACGCGTTCGATCTGTCGCTGGAACCGAAAGAGAGCTACGAGAAGTACAACACCGGTCGCTTCGGCCAGGGGTGTTTGCTGGCTCGTCGACTGGTCGAATCGGGAGCTCGCTTTGTGGAGGTGACCACTGAATATATTCCGTTCG
This sequence comes from uncultured Schlesneria sp., assembly GCA_966211735.1. Taxonomy (GTDB): domain Bacteria; phylum Planctomycetota; class Planctomycetia; order Planctomycetales; family Planctomycetaceae; genus Schlesneria. The sequence goes on along the minus strand of CBIHQO010000832.1, from coordinate 1,469 downwards.
TGCATTGGGACACGCACGCCGACGGACACGCGGCGGTGGATCGCTTACACAAAGAGATTGATCGGCCGATCTCGCAATTGATTCTCGACCTGGAATCGCGTGGGTTACTCGACCGGACTCTCGTGATCATCGCCAGCGAATTCAGTCGCGACATGATCATTGAAGGGGTGCCGGGCTCGAACGCGCGTGATCAAGCCACGGCCCCGACGGATATCCTGAAAGAGCCGAAGCACTACGGTCTGCATCGCCACTTCACTGGCGGCACGTCGGTCGTCATGTTCGGTGGCGGCGTGAAGAAGGGGTTCCTCTACGGCGAAACAGCGGCCGAGCGACCTTGCCTGGCGATCAAAAATCCAGTCTCCGTCTCAGACATGCACGCGACGATCTTCAGCGCGATGGGGATCAGCCCCAAGACGCAGTACGAAGTGGAAAAGCGGCCGTTTTATGCGACGGAAGACGGAAAAGGGAAAGCGGTGAAAGAGGTTTTTAGCCACGGATAAACACTGATGAGACACGGATAAAGACAAAAACACGGGGAAAGAAAGATAGGTGGAAGAGGATTGGCGGAAGAAGAGATCGCGGGAGGGTGAAGAATGGTGGAGTTGATACATCAGGAGATCACGCAGGCGATCATTGGTGCATCAGATTTTGGGCTATGGATTTCTGGAGCGGGTCTATTGACTCTGCCTTGCCCGTTAACATTGCCGGCTCGAAGCCTATATCCCGGCCCATCAGCATTCTCAAAATCCATTCGTCTTTTCTTTATCCTCTTAATCCGTGTTGATCAGTGTCAATCCGTGGCTACTTCTTGACTTGCCCGTTCTTCGGATTGACCGTGATATTGAGCCGCTCGGTGTCATCTACGAAGAACACGAAGCCGTTGAACATTTCGTCGTAGGTTTGCTCGCCCCAGGGGACTGTTCTCTTGTGGTCGGGGTTATAGGGGTTGAACGCCGAGTTGTCATAGTGAGCGACTGCTTCGATCACGGTGCCTTTGGGCAAGCGTTTTTGTCCCGGTTCAATTTCGTAGCCCAGTTGCCATTCGAAGTTGTAGTTGGGGATCTGCAGCAGCGTTTCCCGCGATTTGTCTGGAGCGACTGCGAAGAAGGTCATGTCCTTGCCGCGAACGTGCATGTGCGCAAACATTCCCATCAGGGTGATGTCGCGATCGAGAGTCCTGCTCGCTTGAATGGCAAAGGCCCCATGCCCTGGTGGGATCGCGATCCGATGTGGGTCGAGCAAGAGATGCCGCATTTGCTTTTGCACGGGCCGTCGAGGGAACCGCAGGCCGACTTGAATCCGACAGGTCTCTTCTTTGCCCGTTGTGGTGTAGTGGATTTGCAGCCCCAATGCGGCCAGCTTTGGAATGAGGATCGCCGAGCCGTTGTCGAACCGGCCCATGTCCATCGGCTGTCCGCCGGGGACGTAACCGGTGATAAAGGTGTGCTCGCCGGCCCCCTTGGGCGAGA
>CBIHQO010000831.1:0-3203 GCA_966211735.1 uncultured Schlesneria sp. | reverse complement strand
TCGAACCGCTGCCGCCGTTACCGATCAGAAAGACGAACTTGCCATTTTCATATGCTGAGTAGATGTCATCGGCGAGTCCTTCAATCTGCGAGATATCGAGTGTGTCGAAGACTTCGGCACAACGCTTGAGGTATTCCGCGGGTTTCAGTTGTGTTCCGAGCATGTCTGTTGTTCTTTCCAAAAATGAACACAGACACCACAGGACCGACGATTCAGACAGGGACCGGCAGAAAAGGTTCGGGGTATACCGATGTCGCGAACCCGATTTCTGCTGCTATTCCTGCTGGTTCGGTTTGGGTGTCTTGGTCGTAGGGTGCAATTAACCGGCCGACTTGGCCGCGATCACTTTATCCAGTTCTTCTTTCAGCCTCGGCAGGATGGCGTCGTACGGAAACGCTCCCAGTTCCGCTGGGCCCTTCTTCAAATTCACAAAAGTAGGACCACACCAGAGCCCCAGATCGGCGTCATCAGTTTCGCCCGGGCCGTTCACGCGGCAGCCCATGACTGCGATCGTGACGGCATGATCTTTGGCGTACGAGGTCATCTCTTTGACTTGCTGAGCCAACTCGATGAAGGCTTCGTTTTCGACGCGCGAACAACTGGGGCAGCTGATGATGTTCAGCGTCTGCAGACCGTAATCGACGAATGATCGAACTCGCCCAGCGGCAATATCTTCCAGGATCTTGCGTCCCGCGACGATCTCTTCGGGCTTGCGTGAATTGGGGACCGTCAGAGAAACGCGGATCGTGTCGCCGATCCCTTGGCTAATCAGTTGCTCGAACGCCATGCGAGTCTTGATGATCCCGTCGGGTGGCATGCCCGCTTCAGTCACTCCCAGATGCAGCGGAATGTCAGGCCGCTTTTCAGCGAATCGCCGGTTTCCTTCGATTACTTTCTGCGGGTCTGAATCTTTCATGGACACGCAATAGCGTTCAAAGCCAAGCGAATCGAGGAAGTCACAGTGTTCCCAGGCGCTTTCGAGCATCGGCGTGATCGAATCCGCGGGGTCGTATTTCTCTTTCTTGGCGGGGTCGACCGAACCACAGTTCACGCCAACTCGCATCGCGCAGTCATTGTCGACCGCGATCTTCGCCAGGTAGCCAACCTTTTCCTGCCACGGCTTTTCTCGTTCGTGGTGATACAGGTGGCCAGGGTTGTAGCGAATCTTGTCGACATAGGGGGCGACCACCTCGGCCAGCCGATAATTCTCTTGCAGGTCGACGGCCAGATTCGCCTTGGTCTGCTTCCGGATCTCGGCCAGAGCCACAGCATCTTTGTTGCTGTCGACTGCGACGCGAATGACATCGGCACCGGCGGCGTACAGCGCTTCGATCTGCGCGACGGTCGCGTCGATATCTTGAGTGTGAGTTGCCGTCATGCTTTGCACGGCAATGGGGTGTCCCGCACCAATCGTTACCGAGCCAATCTTCACCGCACGAGTCGGATTTCGCCGAAGTTCCACTGTTGCCTCCGTGTTGACGCAGCGATCGCTGCCAATTCTCACCGATTCCGTCCGGATTGTAGATAGCTTGGCCAACCTTCTCGCGGACAGAGCGCATTGTCGAGTCAGACGAGATTTTTCGCAAGTCGCGGCGAGTTAAGAGCATGCCGCTTTTTTTGGGGTTGGGGGCCGGTCACAGAAAATTGTCGGTGCATGAATACAACACGGCCTCTTCAAAGTAGTAGGCTCCGTGTGCCGTTGGTTGCCAAAGCGGCATGAATGCAAAAACCACAGCACACGGAGTCTGCCTTCTAATTTGGGCTTACATCACAGAGAAATAGGTCTCACAGGCAAAGTCAATCGCTTCCGGCGTTAGGCGAATTGGCAAATCGTTGTATTGGCAGAAGAATTTGACTTGGAGCAGGATATCTCGTGGTTGGCAGGCACGCAGCGGACGTTGGACGGGGGCGTAATGCTTGGCCAGCAGATAGTCGACGGCTCGCCTTTCATAGGTGAAACCGAGCTGATTGGCCATCAACACAAACAGCTTATGGAACTCATCAACCGAAGGATCTGGAACCGGAATTTTGTAGGGAATTCGTCGTAGGAATGCGGCATCGACGAGATCTCTTGGCTCCAGATTTGTGGAGAAAATAATCAGTTGATCGAAGGGAACTTGGATGCGTTTTCCACAGGGAACGCTCAGGAAGTCGTACCGTTTTTCCAACGGCACGATCCAGCGATTCAGCAGTTCCACGACCGGCATTCGTTGGCGGCCGAAGTCGTCGATGACTAGCGTGCCGCAGTTGCTTTTCAGTTGAATCGGAGCTTCACAGATTTTGGTGGCCTGGTTCTGGCGAATTTCGAGTTCTTCCATCGTCAGTTCGCCGCCGGCGATCACCGTGGGCCGGCGAATTTTGATCCAACGCGAATCGACTTTGGAGTCTTTCATCAGACCACCACTTGATGGGGGATCTTCAATGCGTTCGTGGATAATCGGATCGAAGACACGGATAATGTCGCCATCAATGCCGATTGCCTTGGGAATATAGATTGTCGATCCAAAGCAACTGGTGACGCGTTCGGCGATGCTCGTTTTTCCGTTACCCGCCGGACCGAACAGAAACATCCCTCGCCCCGAATTGATCGCCGGGCCCAGGCGGCGCAGCATGGTGTCGTTGATGATCAGATCAGAAAACGCTCGCTTCAAATCGGCGTTGGTCGTGCTGAAGTTGGTGATCGTCTGCGCCTTCACCGACTGCACATACTCCTTCAGTGACACCGGGGCCGCACCGAAATAGGTGCATTCTTCGCTATACCGGCGAGCGCGTTCGCGTCCCAGGTCTGTCAGGATATATTCGTAGTCGCCCATCGACGTGGCGTTGCGATAGGCGACCAACTGCAGCGTCTTCAAGTCATTAAAGATAGGTGCCAGCAAACCAAACGGCAGACAAAGACTTTGAGCAATCCGGCGTCCCTCGCTGGATCCGCGACCGAGCAAGTACTTGAGGATCAATCGCTCGACTTCTTCAGAAGACATCCCGGTCGATTCCAGGCGATCTGGTTCGAACGGAACGAACTCTGTCGGCTTGCCAGTCTCCACGGCGAGAGACGCCAGTAAGAGCTCAGTGCTTTTCAGTGTCTGCAGCGCCGATGTGCCAGCATCTGGCTTGCCACTCCGTTTTGCACCAGGCATCGAATCACCGGTTGGGGACGACGACGGTGTGGCGTGCGATACGAGGTCTGCAAGATCAATCGGAAC
>CBIHQO010000830.1:0-3204 GCA_966211735.1 uncultured Schlesneria sp. | reverse complement strand
CAGAACGAACTCACTGTTCATCATGAATAGTGCCTGCGGAGCGACCGTCGTCTGATCGCGTTGTCCCGCCAAGGTACTGGGATCGGCGAAATCAAATGCCGTGAACAGTTGGAACAAGGCGGAGCGAACCACCGGAAGATAGATCGAACGCCGATGGCTACCGTAAATCGCCGGGTTCTTATTCTCTGTGCTGGTGACGTAAGCTCGATTCGCCGTTGGTAACAATGTTCCGCCGGGGGTTTCGTCGAGTTGTTCACTAATCGCCAGCAGCGAATCGCGCAACACTTCGACATCCATCCGCAATCGATGAAACCGCCACAACAGCCGGTTCCCGGGATCTTTGAACGCGGCATTCGGATCGAATTCGGTGCTTTGTCGATAGGCGGCCGAAGCAACAATGCGACGATGCATGGCCTTGATGCTCCAAGCCTGGGTTTCAGGGCTGTTCGCGCTTCCTGAGAATTCGCTGGCCAGCCAATCCAACAACGCGGGATGCGATGGCCGTTCACCCAGTCGGCCGAAGTTGTCGGGCGACCGAACCAGTCCGTGACCGAAGTGCCATTGCCAGATTCGATTGACCATCACTCGGCCTGTTAAAGGATGATCGCGGTCGGCCAGCCAGCGGGCGAGTTGCAGGCGTCCGCTTCCCTCTGACAACATCCGCGGCTCTTCCCCAGCGAGGATCCGCGGCAACTGTCGAGGGACTTCACGGCCCAGCGTCAGGTGGCTGCCTCGCAGATGAATCTTCAAGTTTTCAGGCGTTGAGTCGACGACGGACATCGTTTCGACGAACTGAGGGACAGCAGCTTCGCGACGTGATAACTCCTCGCGTCCTGCTTTGAGTTGACTAACGGTCTCTGGCGGAAATGCTGCTTCGATATCAGCCGGGACTGCAAACGGACCTTTTGGATCTTGCAGCAGCAACCGAAAGCCCTCCAAGACAGGATCCGGCAATGCTTGAGCATCCTTGCTCTCTGGCGTCGCCTTCAAATCCCGCCAGGCCTGCTGAGCTTCGGCGAACAGCTTTTCATAGCGCTTCGACAGCTGGTCGAGTGACGTCGGCTGAGCGTCTGCCAGCAATCGGGCAACGCCGTTGTGGGGATTGGACGGGTCCGCGGCCAGACTCTGATTCGCGATGAATTGGTGCCATCCCGTAAGGATCGATTGTGGAGTCGATCGCGATGCATCGATCGCCTTGGCCCATTGCTGGACCAGCGACGGGATCAACTTCGAGGCAGCAGAGGCCTCACCGGCAGTTCGATCATCTGGGATTGCTGTAGCGTCGACAGGCGTCAGCAGCAGCTTGTCGATGTGCGGAAACGCCGTTGGCTGTTCTAAGCGGACGACATTGCGACCGGCACTCAGCGTCACGAAACCTTCGACAAACCAGGTCTGCGATTCGGATGTCCACGATCCAGTGACTTTGTTGGCCGCATCAGCTTTTACTAGATGTCCGTTGACCAACACCTTCACTGGCCTGGATGCTGCTGCCGCGTACCTCAGTTCAAACTGGTAGGTCGTGGCCTTCTCGAGATCGAGGTCGTACTCCGTAAAATTGGGGGCCTCACCGCGATTAACCAGGACGCCGATGTCTTTCCCATAGTTCGATCGCTCTTTCAGGACATTACCTCGAGCGTAGTCTTCCGCTTCGACCAAGATCACACTGGCAAGCTCGCGCAGGTTCGGTTCATTGCCGCGCGGTTTGGCTCCCTTCAACTGTTCTGCCAGTTGAAATTCGCGAGTGGCCGCCAGGAGATAGGCACTGGCGTGTCGACGTGCTTCGCTCAGAATGGCTTCCGTCGCATCGGCCTTCAACTGCTCCACCACTTGTTTTTGAGCCGTGACGAATTGCTGTCTCTCATCGCGTTGTTGCAACTGTTGCGTCGTCGCCAAGGGACGCTCGTGCCAGCGAGCGACAACTGAAAACGTGTCCATGGTCTGTGTGCTTTTGAAGATTCCGGCCAGCCCGTAGTAGTCTTCGGCTGTGATCGGATCGAACTTGTGATCGTGGCAGCGAGCGCATCCCAGCGTCAGCCCCATCACCGCGCGCGACACGGTGTCGAGTTGTTCGTCGATGATGTCCATCTGCATTTTTACCGGATCATCTTCGGCCAGCATTTTCGCACCCAGGCACAGGAAGCCTGTGGCGACCAAGCCATCAAACGCATCGGCCGAAGGATTGAGTCCCTGTTGTTCGCTGTCCATCGGCAACAGGTCACCCGCGATCTGCTCGATCAGGAAGCGATCGTAGGGCTTGTCTTCACGAAACGCCTTCACCACGTAATCGCGAAAGCGAAACGCGGTCGCGTAAGCGAGGTTTTCGTCCAACCCATTCGAATCGGCATAACGAGCAACATCGAGCCAATGCCTGGCCCACCGCTCGCCGTATCTGGGCGAGGCCAGCAACCGGTCGATGAGCCTTTCCAATGCGTCGGGGCCCGTATCGGTCGTGAAGTCCGCAACCTCCTCGGGCGTGGGCGGCAGTCCGGTCAAATCGAGTGTGACTCGCCGAATCAAAGTTCTGCGGTCGGCTTCGCGAGCGGGAGCAAGCCCCTGGGCTTCGAGGTCAGCCAGAATGAACTGGTCGATCGGGCTGCGAATCCAAGCGTCGTTTTTGACACGTGGTGGAAGGTTGCGCTGGACTCGCTGAAATGCCCAGAACGACTTCTGTTCTTCGGTGAAGTCGGTCGACGCTGTCTTCGCCGGCGGCGCGGCAACCGTCGACTTGGAGTTGGGCCATGGCAGCCCTCGACGGACCCATTCCGTCAGAATCGCGATCTCGGCGTCCGGCAGCTTGGCTTTCGGGGGCATCTGCAACGCATTGCGATAGCCAATGACTTCGATTAGCAGCGACTCGTCCGGTTTCCCGGCGACTGCCGCCGTACCACTTTCACCCCCGACCAGAACCGCTTCGCGCGAATCGAGTCGCAGTCCCGCTTTGGCCTTGTCGCCGGCGTGGCATTCCTGGCACTTCGCGATCAGCAGCGGACGGACCTTTGTTTCAAAGAACGCCGCGTCCGAAGGTTCTGCAGCGACGAGTGACCTGGCTGTCCCCAGGAGGCAAATTGAAAATAACCACACGACAGTACGCTGCATCGCGAAATCCCACAGATCAACAATCGCATCAGAATCTACTTGATTGTATAGTAGCGCGGTATTGATTCGGAAGTGCGATCTACCGAAGCCCATGGTTTTGGGCTCCAC
>CBIHQO010000829.1:0-3216 GCA_966211735.1 uncultured Schlesneria sp. | reverse complement strand
CTTCTAATCAAGATCACGGTTTCGCGAGCAGAATTGCGCACGGTCATTTGAGAAGCATCAGGGCAAGAGATCACTCTGTCACAGACGTAAGCAAAATCGAAATGGCAAGAAAATCTCGTCATTTTTCAGCCATTTTGAAAAACCAATTGTCATGTGTCTGATCGATGTACAGGGTTGTTCCGGCCTGTAAATTCGAGTAATCTGAAGGTGAATTCACGAGCCTGTATTTGCGGCGTTGCCCAAGTCAATCAAGACTGTTCAATGCCGCCTGTTGTTTTATGACCTGCCAAGCGTGGCGTGACAATCAGCAATCATTCGAAGATCTTCTTAAGCTGGAATTGTCCGGACGTAAGGTAAAAAGGAAGGAGTAGACTGTGGCGTCTGTTCGTGCCGAGAACGTGGCTGAGGTGCTGTGGGAGTTGAAGCGGATCGACAAGGTGGCAACGTTCACCGAAGTTGCAACTCGCGCCGGTTTCAAACCAGGAGCCGGTGGCCGAACCATGTTGACCTGTCTGGCGACCGTCCAGCGCGACTGGCCTCATCTGCAATGGTGGCGTGCAATTCCTGATGATCACTGCATTGCCCACGACTCGCCCCACGCCGCGCAACTGCGGACCGTCGGGCTGGAGCTCGAGCCTGCAAATGGCCGCAAGGGTTTCGTGACGATCCCAGACATCGCCTCGCGACTGTTCACATGGGAATCCCAGCCTGCTGAAGCAACAGCAGCGGTGGCGGTGGTCGCCGTGAGCTGAACTCGTGTCACACGCGAAGAAATGAATCACGCCAGAGCCCGATCGATAAGTCGATCGGGCTCTTGTGATGTGTGGAGATCGAGCACTGGGCCGCAGTCGCCGACAGGCGGAAGGAATGAGCCCAGCTTGGAAGGGCGAGGCTCCTGCTGAGCCGCGCATGTCGAGGGACGCACAATCACACCGGCGGCTCAGCAGGAGCTTCGCCCTCCCAGAGAACTTGGGCACCCCGGTTCAGCGGTTTCGTGATTGAGAACTGGCACTCCGACCAAGTTGCCGTGCTTGCGAGATCATTCATCAGTTCGCGAGCCGACACTTCGCTCTCGCACAAGATGCACGTCGTCGGCCCCCACGATGTTTGCGCAACCCCCTCAAATCCGCGGTGGCGGACTTCGTCGGCGAGTTCGCCGATGCGACGGTTGGCAAACACGCCTCCTTGAATCGGGGCAAAGAACTGGCCGACGCGCAGCCCGAATTCATACATTGCATGCGAAGACCGAGTGAAGTCGGCTTCGATCAAAGCGGGCATCCACTCCATCAGGGCGATGCGGCAGAGATCGCCCGTCAGGGACTGTGGCATCGCAGGATGCGATGCGAACGCCTGTTGCTCTGCTGTTCCCGATAGTCCTTTTGATTGCGATGCGGTGATCTCAATCAGTCGCCAGTCACTCGGAAAGTCGATTCGTGAAACAAGTGTTCCCAAGCGTTCTGATCCGCGACGACCGCCGTCAACAAGGAAGCCGCCCCGATCAAACCCATGCAGCCCAATCGCAGATCGCTGTCCACGACCGACCCGTCGCGCCAACGTGGCACTGTCGACGTTTCGTTCTCCGGTCAGTTCGCTGACAGCGCGAGCCACCGCCAGTGCCAGCTGAGTCCCCGATCCCAAGCCGGCGTGTGATGGGATCGATTCTGTGATCGTCACCCGAACAGGGGGAGTGGATTCGCGGGCCTTGCGAATCCGGTGGATGAATTCGATGACGCGCGCGCAGGCCGCATCGTCTTCGCCGTGGCATTGATCGCGATCGGAATGTTGAGCAGTGACGACGTACCCTGGCGACTCGACCATCATGCCGAGGCCACCAAATTGCCCGCCCGACGAACCCGAGGCGGCCAAGGGTCCAAAGTGGAGTCTGGCACCAGTTCTGATTGTTACTGATGTTGTCATGGTCAGCAGGATGCCGGATGTTTTTGGGAATCGCAACCGGCGGCGATCGAGTGGTGAATCATGACACGAAGCACAAGGAAAGTAACTCGCTGACAGATCAGAACCCGATGGTGCTCACGTCCGACGGGTGTCGGCCGGTCGCGACATGCGAGCCAGATCGGAGAACAACGACTCGAGTGTTAAGGGGACCGGCACGTTTTGTTCGATATGAGTAGACGCTTCGATCGTGCGATCGATCAAGCTTCCCACCAGTTCAGTCGGTTCCATCCGTTTTTCCAGTGCGGCCAACCAGGACTTGGCTTCGGGGATGACAGCCGCGTCCGTTTCGAACGCCTGATGTCGCAGCGCAGCCCGGTAGAACTCGACCGTAAAGCGCAGCACCCAATTAGCATGAACACGTTGCTCGGGCGTGTCAGCACTAATCGCATCGATCGCTTCCAGCAATGCCTTGGCGACGGTCGTGCCGCTGAAGTCTCGCGACAGATTGGAATAGAGCGAAGCTCGCAAGTCGCGCAGTTCAGGGCGTAGCAACTGCCGCGCGGTGGTCAGGCTCCCTTCGCAGAGGGCCCCGGCAAACTGAGCTTCCAACTCCGACGCGACCATCCCTTGTTCGACCAACAGCGCCTCCACATCACTGCGCGAGAGCGGAGCGAAGCGAACCAGTTGGCAGCGTGAGCGGATGGTCGGCATGACCGCATCCAGGTTGGACGCGATCAGGATCAGCATCGCTCGCTCGGGCGGTTCTTCCAGGGTCTTCAGGAAGGCGTTGGCACTTTCGTCGTTCATCGTGTCGGCATCGTTGACGATGGCGATCTTGCGAGATCCCTCCAGGGGACGCAGCGACAGATCATGACAGAGTCCTTCTTGCCCACGGCGTTCTTTCGGGCCGGCGATCAACTCGATCTGCAGCTCGCGCTTCCCTTCATTCCTCTCCACGTACAGGAAGTCGGGGTGATTGCCCGCCATGAATGGGCGGCAACTGGAACATTCGCAGCACGCTTCCAGACGATCCCCGTCTTCCGCGCGACACAGCAGTCCGTGTGCGAGCAGGCGAGCACACAATTGCTTGCCGATACCGTCCGGGCCGACAAACAAATACGACTGCGACAATCGTCCGCGCTGAACCGCGCGACGAAACATTTCGCGTTGATCGCTGTGACCTCGAAGCTTCGACCAGATGGACATGACTTTCGGAACCGCTGAAGGAGCTAACTAATTTCGATGCTGTTAATCAACCGGGGCGCCACGGTTTTGGAGTCTTCGACAAGGCCGTGTCTTCTTCTGCTTCTCAGATCTGAC
>CBIHQO010000828.1:0-3225 GCA_966211735.1 uncultured Schlesneria sp. | reverse complement strand
GAAACACCCAAAGCCGCAGGCGGGGCCACTGCCTGGACCGAGATCCTTCCGGGCGAAGAGTTGCAGGGCGAAATCAAGAAAGTTCAAAACCGCCTGAAGGCCTCTCTGCAAAGCCAGGGAACCTACAACGGGAAATACAAAGAAATCGCGGTCGATGGAGCTGTCATCGCAGGTCTGTCGGGGATTGCGATCGAACACAGCGGCGAATTCCCTTGGAAGAAGAACGCTCCGCTGATTCGCGATTATGGCTTCGAACTGTCGCAGGCAGCGACTGGTCTGGGCAAGGACAACTACGAGAAGTCCAAAGCCGCCTACGAGAAACTGGAGTCGGTCTTCAGCGGTTCGATCCCACCTGGCGCTCCCACACCCGTACCACAGCGACCATTCAGTGAAACGGCCGATCGCACCGGATTGATGAAACGCATCGAACTGGCCCGCAACCATCTGCGGGATAATATCAACACCGAAGCCAAGCTAAAGTCGGAAACTGAATCCATCGTGCATGAGACCTTGATCATTTCATCACTGGGCAAAGTGATCTCGACCGAAGGCTATTCGAGTGCTGACGAGCAGGAATATCAGCAGTTTGCTGAATCCCTGATCGGCGGCGCAAAGGATGCCACTGCCGCCGCCAAAGATATGAGTTTTGAGAAGTTCCAGAATGCCATGAACAAAGTGAACAAGTCGTGTGATCAGTGCCATGCCAGTTACGGCAATGGTTGATTCCCAACGCATCACGTTCGAAGTTTAACTGAGAAACGCTCGCATGAGCTCGACCTCGCCCACACGGAGCCATCGCACAAGATGAAGAACTTTTGTCTGCTGACAGTTGTCGCGATCGTCTCGTCGCTCTTGTCGAGTGCTCCAGCCAGCGCCGAAGTTTTCGAGTTGAAGACCGGCCATAAGCTGGAAGGGGATGTGCTTAAGCAGCAGGGCGATGTGCTGCTGGTCGACATCGGAGTCGATGTGGTGAAGGTTCCGCTGTCGCAGATCAAGTCTCGTCGCGCCTCGCAGGAATCGGCGAACACTCCTGTTCATGTGAAGAAGCACCAACTCTATCGCACGGCCCAGTTGCCTCGCCGCAGTGTGAAGGAACTGACCGAGAAATTCGGCGAAGGGGTCGTCCTGATTCAGACGCCCGGAGGTTTGGGGTCTGGATTCATCGTGAATGAAAGTGGCTTCTGCGTGACCAACTATCACGTCGTCGAAAAGGAAACGCGGATTGCCGCAACGATTTATCATCGTGGAAAAGAAGATGAGTTTAACCGCCGCCGCGTGGACGATGTCCGCATCGTGGCCCTGAATCCGTTCTTCGATCTGGCGCTGTTGCAGATTCCGGCTCAGAAAGACTTTGCCTTCAAGCCGGTCTTCCTCGCCGAAGAAGATGACCTGCAGGAAGGCGAAGAAGTGTTTGCGATCGGTAATCCGCTGGGGCTGGAGCGATCCGTCTCGCAAGGGATCATCGGGACCAAGAACCGCAACTTTAAGGGCCAGGTCTACATTCAGACGACCGCCGAAATTAACCCCGGCAACAGCGGCGGTCCGCTGTTTAACGCGCGTGGCGAAGTGATCGGCGTGACTAACATGAAGCTGCTATTCGCCGAAGGCTTGGGCTTCGCGATTCCAGTCCCCTATTTGAAACTGTTCCTGGATAATCACGAAGCCTTTGCCTACGACCGCAATAACCCCAATTCGGGCTTTCGCTATCTCGATCCACCACGCCGCAAAGATCCCAGCACTCCCAGCGAGTGAGCTTGGCGAACAATGTAGACGGCATTCCCTGGTAAGTAGCCTTCTCGCTCCGCGAGTAGTAAGCCAACAGCGATTCCGCGCCCACTTTTTCATCGGAGCGTGATGGCAATCACGGCGGCGCCTTCATCGGCTTACTTCTCACGTCTAGATCGTGCGCCGTGCCACTGCTTGGCCGCTTTGGGACAAGCAGTGCGCAGCGCTCGTTGAGCCACATCCAGCTTTCAACAGCTCACACCGGGAACGGATTCCGTTCAGCAAACCCCTGCTGATGCCAATACGGATACGCAAATGGCCTGACACTCGCCGTATCCAGCTTCTTGACTTGATCCGCTGTCAGATTCCAATCGACCGCCCCCAGATTCTGTCGCAGTTGCTCTTCATTGCGAGCCCCGATGATCACCGTCGAGACCGTCGGTCGCTGCAGCAGCCAGTTGAGCGCCACCTGCGGCACGGTCTTCTCAGTCTCTTTCGCAACGGCATCCAACGCATCGACGACGTTGTAGAGGTGCTCCTCGTCGACTTGAGGCCCGATGTCTTTGACCATCTTGCTCTGCAGGCGGCTGTTGGCAGGTAGCGGTTGGCCTCGGCGGATCTTTCCAGTCAGGCGGCCCCAGCCGAGCGGACTCCAGACGACAGCACCGACGTGCTGGTCGAGTCCCAGCGGCATCAACTCCCATTCGTAGTCGCGGCCGACCAGCGAATAATAAGCCTGATGAGCGACGTATCTCGACCAACCGTGACGATCCGCAGCGGCCAGCGACTTCATCAGGTGCCAGCCGGAAAAGTTCGAACAGCCGATGTAGCGGATCTTGCCAGCGCGAACGAGATCGTCCAGCGTACTCAGCGTTTCCTCGACCGGAGTCGTCGCGTCGAAGCCGTGCAGTTGGAACAGATCGATGTAGTCGGTCCCCAGTCGCTTCAACGAGCCTTCCACCGACCTGATCAGATGGAACCGAGACGAACCGACATCGTTCGGTCCCTGCCCAGCGCGGAACGTCGCTTTCGTCGAAATCAGCAACTTGTCGCGGCGACCTTTGATCGCTCCACCCAGAATGGATTCGGCGGCTCCTTCCGAATAGATGTCAGCCGAATCGAACATGTTCAGCCCAGCTTCCAGGCAGATGTCGACCAGCTTGGTCGCCTCGGCCACATCGCTCTGGCCCCAGGCCTTGAAGAATTCATTCGTGCCACCGAACGTTCCCGTTCCAAACGTCAGTGCGGGAACTTTAAATCCAGAGCCGCCCAAGCGTCGATATTCCATGGTCTGTCCTTTATGGTGGAATCAAGTTGCCATCGTTGGCCTCGGCTGAATTATCCGCCGTTTCATCGCGAGAGCAACTCGCGCATCGATGTCGCGACCTTGCCTCGTAGGGTGTGTGGAGTCTTCGGCACACACCACCCCCCCGCATTGACGTTGATGGTGCGGTCCGCAGACTCCACCCACCCCACAAAAAACAGATTAAAAATTATAGA
>CBIHQO010000827.1:0-3232 GCA_966211735.1 uncultured Schlesneria sp. | reverse complement strand
CCCCCCCAAAACACTGCCATGGACTGACAAATTCTGCCATTTCGTAAGGTTCGAGCCGACAGCGTCGCGTGATTCACCGTCGCCAATCTCGACAACGAGAAGCCCGCCTAACGAGAATGTTCTTTCACAATTGAATTCCAATCGTCAGCGAACCTTGGAGTGCGGTGGCTCGACACCGCTTTGGCTCCAATCGCCAGAAACCTCACTGCGCAACCGTCCGCAGCCGCTCCCTCTTTGACAAAAGAAGATCGGCCGTTGTGGGATAGTGAGGTTGTGTCATGCAGCCGGGAGGTTGTGTCAGCAGCCGGAGCGACACCACGAAGGACACGAAGAGCACGAAGGAGTCGCAGAAAGGAACGCGTTATCCACCCAGACACAGCCTGACCTACTTGACTGGCAGATCCACGTTGCTGCTCTTCGTCGGAGAAGGTCGTGGCGTATGCCGGTCTGGCACCAGGTCAGCGAGAGTCCGCTGGGAAACGCAAGAGCTTGCGACGCGCCAATAGCACCCAAGCATAGTCAATCTGCAGAAGATTCATCGCGGCCAAGATGCGCTATTCACGAGGTAGTATGAAAAGTACCTCAAGACCTGGATGTGCATTCCTCGCGTCAATCGTGCCGTGATGTAGATGAACGGCCCGTCGCGCGATCGACAGTCCCAGTCCCACCCCACCACTATCACGGTTCCGGTCGCAATCAACTCGCCTGAACGGCTTGAAAATCTCAGCCATCATCTCTTCGGGCACTCCGGTACCATGATCACGAATCGAAATAGCAGCATTCCTTCCGTCGCGGGATAAGTTAACGGTGATTTTCGAACCCGACGGTGCGTGACGAATAGCATTGCTGAGCACGTTTTCGAAGGCCCGACGAATCAACTCGGGCTCGCCGCGGACAACCATATCGGGTTCCAGGACCGTCAGTGCAATAGTGCACTGTTGTGACGCCGCCTCTAATTGAAAATCATCAATTGCTTCGGAAATGAGATCGGGGAGTGAAACATCAACTATGATCCGTGCAGCCACGTCCCCTTCAGCTCGCGTCAACTGGAGGAGTTGATCGACAAGTTCCGCTAAACGGGAGACTTCTCGATCCACACGCTGAAACTCTGGCTGGGGAGCTTTCTTATCTCTAGCAAGATCAAGTGCAAATCGCAGTCGTGTCAACGGTGAGCGAAGCTCGTGAGAGATATCCTGCAGCAAGAGACGTTCTGCTGTCAGCAGTGATTCGATGCGCCCAGCCATATCGTCAAAGGCGCGGCCCAGTTCCCCGAATTCATCTCGCCGGTGGAAGTCGACGCGAACGTCTAGTTTTCCACTGCCCAGTTGTACGACGGCGCTCTGCAATCGCTTCAGAGGTCGCACGATATTGACTGCGAACCCGTATCCCATCGCGACAATCACCACCAGAATCCACGCAAAGTAAGGCAGTATCTCCCACCTGCTGAAAGGAGGAGTGATTTCGATGAGCAGACGATGTTTTTCGTCGTTCGATCGTCGCTCAAAAACGAAGTCTCCGTCAAAAATGTTAGGGTTCGATCCGAACTGGAGAGCTCGTTTCGATAATGTGGAAAGATTGCGATCGCCGGACAAGTCGCGACCATCTTGATCGACCAGATAGTGCCTTCCCTGAAATAGCGAATCAAGCCGTTCTAAATAAACCCGTAAGGCCTCACTGCCGTCGCGCTCAAGTATGTTGCACGCGGTTTCCAACTGCAGTTGCTGCGTTGCCGTGATAAATTCGGTGCGTCCCGAGAATCGAGCCGCTGCAATGTGCGCCGTCATCAACAAACCGACCAAGACAACCGCAACGGCACCGCTGAGCCAGATAACGGTTTTTGGAACAATCGATCTCATGTTCATTTCACATCCTCATCCGCACAGAACAGGTAACCCGTACCGCGCACGGTGCGAATGAATCTCCCCGCAGTGCCAAGCTTCTTCCGAAGATGACTGACATGAACGTCCAACGATCGCTCCTGCGGGAAGGCTGGTCTGTGATACAGTGCCACAGAGAGTTCCCCGCGCGAAACGGTCCGGCCTGCGGATCGCATCAGAATCTCACACACGTCGAATTCGACGGCTGTCGTTTCGACCAATTGATTGTCGAACCACACTTGGCGCTGGCCCGGCTCCAATCGCACCCCATTAACACAAATCCCCCCTTCGCCAGAAGATGTCTGCCGCTGTGTTCTTCGCCAGACAGCGCGGATACGGGCGACAAGTTCATCAGGACCGAAGGGCTTGGGAAGATAGTCATCCGCGCCTCCTTCAAGCCCAATCACGCGATCGGACTGCCCCCCTTTTGCAGAAAGCATGATGATCGGAACATTGCTTCTTTGACGCACTTCACGAAGAACGTCTAGTCCATCGATCTTCGGCAGCATGACATCCAACAAGATCAAATCGAATTTCTCTGTCAGGATGAGGGCCAACCCTCGCTGTCCGTCATGAGCGACATGAATTCTGAGGCCTCGCCGATCAATGACTTCTTTGATCAGCTCACATAATTCACGATCGTCATCGATCAAGAGAATGACTGGATCGGTAGTCACGCATCCCTCCTGCTTAGCATGATTGTCCGAGTAACATTTGCCGCATTCGCGTTCGATTCTATCCCGCCACGTGCGCCACGTCTCCACGCCTGGAGTTGTTCAGTTGTAGCCAAGAGACGCGGAACCAACTGTTAAGTTTTGTAAAATCCCTCGCAGAGAGGCCGCCTCGTTGGAACTGAAAAGGCGACTTTCTGATAGGCTCCCTCCGCATAAGGACGCCGCTAATAGCGCGTTGATACCGGCGCACTCCAGTTCTCGAATCTCATGGAAGAGACGCAATGAGGCTGTTATCCATTGGCCAAGGGAAGGATACTCTTCGAGGGATGACGACAATCCTTCGCAATGAGGGACATTATGTCGATGCGGCAGATAACGCTGATTATGGAAGATCCCGGTGGCTCAACTCGGATTATGATCTCATCATCTTGGATGTGACGGCCGCTGGCTGTGAGGCATTGGCGGCTGATCCTCAGCTCCTGGAACTCAATAGTGACACTCCCGTCCTGATCTTGACGTCGCGGGACGGAGATTCTCGCAAAAGCAATGCGAATGCAGGCTACGTGTTGTTGAAGCCATTTACCCGATCCGAGCTGATCGAACGAGTGCGAGCGATGCTACGTCAGCCGAACGCGTCCATGGATCTATAGTCGATTGAAATTGGTTAGGTCGTGATTGACC
>CBIHQO010000826.1:0-3235 GCA_966211735.1 uncultured Schlesneria sp. | reverse complement strand
CATGCATTGTGACCAGTACATATACATGTTAATGATTGACGTATTGAGAATAATTATTCATATGGAATCACGTTTGTAGACAGGTTCGAAGCAAGGCGCCTACTGTGCCATGTGCAATGTGCATTTCGCACAACAAGACCTTGTTTTCGAAGGAGTCCCAATGAAACGTTCGCAGTGGATTTCGAAGCTTGCGTTGGTGTTCGCGCTTTGTGGGGCCGTCGCAGAAGGCGATAGGGCTCTGGCCGGGAATGTCACCTTCGTCCGTCGATCAACCGGGAATTCTCATCGAGTCGGAAAAACAGTGCTGGCTGTCAACGGTGCCGGCGATGCCGACACCAGTGTGATAAATGAGGCGGCGGATGCCGACATCCCAGACGGGCTTCCCTCGGTAATCGCTCCGCTCACGGCGGATGGTGAGACTTCGCTCGATGGTGTCGACGCGTATTATCAGGGCGAATTAGCCGGAAATTACGATCACCAGGGCGTTATCGATCACACCGGAGAATCAGAGTTTACTGAGATCCTGGAACTTGAAGACAATGAATTTCCGCTGCTCGCGGCGCGAGCCATTCACGGTTCCCCAGGCGACCAAGTACTTGGTGATCTTGACGTATCGATTGATGGTGATGGAATCCAATTCATCAACGTTTCTTTTGATATGGACTGGCAGGCTGCTGGAATCCTGACAGGTGATATTGGTTTCGTGGGTCTCACAGAGTTCCGAACATTTTCCGTAGCAATCAACATTTATCGCAATGGAGATCTCGTCGCACAGGTCAATTGCCCAAATGGAGTAAATGGCGGAGCGATGGCTTGGACACAAGATGGATACTCGAATGCTGGGGAAGAGTGGTATACGCCAGAACTTTTGGGAGACGAATCATTTGGCAGCCTGGCTCTAGATGACCATTTCGGATTCTGGGCAGCGGACGGTGACCGTATTCAGTATGAAGTCGATGTGACCTACGAGCACCTCGCCGGCCTCAATGGATATCCAAATTTCGTCCCCGGAAATGCACAATTTACTGCCAATGGTCTTTTGAACTGGCGATTTGCATTGGAAGATTCCCATGTCGACTAGCATCGGTAGCGAAGTAGACTAAGTGATCTTCCATGAGTTGTTACCAGGCTGGCAATCTGTTTCATTGCAGATTGCTGGTCTTGTTTTTTTGATGCATCTCATATTTGTCGGGATGGATAGACCGACAAGACCTGCGCACCGATAAGCGGGTTCGGAAACTGATTGAAGCCAGAGACATTCGGTTGATCAGCTATCGAATCTGAAACGCTTTGGCCAAACGCAATCGACGGCTCCAGACGCGAATTGCCGAGCAACAGCCGGCAAGTGGCGAGTGGATGTAAGCTCGACGACCGGCGGGAATCGCGATTTGAATTCTCCAATCACACCCCCTCCGGCCAATGACGAGTCGCTTCCAGTGATTCGCCTGTTTCCAGCAGGCTCTTCAAGCTCGCCAGGATGTTCGGCCAACCGTTCGAAACTCCAGCGATCAGCTTCGAATCGGGCCGATCCATTTCGTGAAGGACCGTGAGTTTCACGACCTCGCCCTGCTCCTCCAGTTCATAGGTCATGCGCGAGAACCCTTCCTCGTGCATTTCTGACATGAACTGGTTTTGCCACGACAGAACGAGTCGTCGGCAGGGTTCGATCTCCAGAACCTCACCCGCATCCCCCACTCGGCCATCAGGAATCATCAGTTTCCAGGAGGCTCCGACCTTCCACTCGCAGTCCTGCCACGTTTCACACCAGTATTGGCGAGTGAACTCCGGCTCAATCAAGGCCTGCCACAGCTGTTGTGGAGTGGTCCGGATGTAAGTCACATACACAAACCGCGAGCTTGTCATTTGCCTCTCCTGATTGCGTCCCTCAGCTCTCAGCCCATTACGCAACCAAATAGTTGCCTCTCAAGACCGCGGCATTCGGTTGTCCTGCAAACGAAAGCAGCCCCGCAAACCATGGGCGGTTTGCGGGGCTGCGATGTTTGTCGCCGATACCTAAGCAATACGAGATCGCTTAGAAATCGCCGATTGGCTCGCCATCTTGCGGATCAGACGCACGACGGACAACTTGCAGGTCCGTGTTTTCCGACATGAACTTGACGCTGCCATCGCAGAGCAATGCGTGGCAACCGCCAGTGTGCAGGCTGAATGGCTCATCGTTTGGTCCGCAGTTGGTAATCGTCCAAGGGCAAACCCCTGGTGGGCCACCCTTTGGCACGGAGTTGTTGTTGATGACGTTCGAGGAAGAAGTTCCACCGTTCCAAGTCGCAGTTGGAGGTCCACCAACTCCGTTACCGCTGTCGTCATCAATCCAGCGATTCGGGCAGCTATTACCAGTATTCCCACCCGAACAAATTGGACCCGTTCCAGTCGCGACTGTGATCATCCCATTCGTCGTAATCGCCCCGCTCGTCAAGGCACTTGTCGTGACCGAGTACTTGCCGTTCAAACCACCGTTCAACCGGCCAGAGTCTTCGAAGATTGCAATCGTATTGCTGGTTCCATCAGTCATGTAGGAAATGGAGTTTCCAAACAATCCGAGAGCACCCAATTTCTTGACCGGAGTACCTGTGGTATCCGGCAGACCGACATACGCAATCGGCATGTAATCAACGAGCCCGAATCCGGCGGCATCTGGCGTCGTAATGCCGTTGCTTGGACACAGGAACGAAGTGATCTTCGTCTTGCCAGCGACGATGCTGTTGGCATTGTCGGTGTAGTGCTGATTGAAGTTGATCAGCGAGTAGACCGGTCCCTGATCGATGTAGGGCAGAATCAGCGAGAAAGTGGAAGCGGGAAAGAAGACAGTGATGCTGGTGTTACCTGGCATTGGCGATTCACCAGACGATGGGAAAACCCGGTAAGTCGATTCGTAGTTATGCAGCCCCAAGCCCATTTGCTTTAGATTGTTTTTGCATTGGGTGCGGCGGGCCGCTTCGCGAGCTTGCTGCACGGCAGGCAGCAGCAGTGCGATCAGAACGGCGATGATCGCGATCACGACCAGCAGTTCGATCAGTGTAAAACCCTTCTTGCGGACATTCACTTTCGGCATTCGAACAATTTCCTTTAGATGGACCTAACCAGGACAGAAACACGACAATGTTGAACAACTGCTTCCTGCTTGCGATTTTCTTCCCTGAGACTGACTGGCGACAAGAACGCACTACGCCATAGACGACGCCCTCCTGTTGGCTAGCGTAATTCAACACTGAAAGGC
>CBIHQO010000825.1:0-3250 GCA_966211735.1 uncultured Schlesneria sp. | reverse complement strand
GACTCCAGTCGCTCCACAGCGCTCTGATTTTTCGCAAACCCTGCTGCCTGGAGATTTGTCGGGGACAGTGTTTGCGGGCAAAGACGACGCCATCTCATCGCCGGTTAAACCTTATCGGGTTGAGCAATCGCGGGCACCTCTATTTTTGGTTCTCGTTTTGATCGCTGCCGTAGCACTGGGGCTGGGCGGGCAATTCACTCGCCAGGAAATGCGGCCCTTTCCCACATTGACGATGGTGCGCGGAACGGAGATTGTCGCGATCGACGATGGTGCGTCGCTAGAACTTCTGGCCGGAAATCGTGTGACGCTGACGTTCGCCATCGATGATCTGGCACATGGCGTCTCTCCCCATTTCGAATTGCCGAGCGTTCCAGCCGGCGTTGAGGTGGAGATGAACAGTGGTCCAGTGGTCGGTATTTCGAAGAACTTCGTTGTCTCAGTCCCTAATTTGAATGCTCCTCCCGGCCAGTTACCACCGTTCACAATCAAAGCAACGATCCCGAACTCAAAGTCCGTGCTGGAGCGAACGGTATCTCTGAAGATCTTGCGGCCCACGCCGTGGTTGCCGGAACCGCTCCGCAATCTCGGGTTCGAGGAAGCATCCGATTCGCAACTGTGTCGAATCGGGACCGAACTCTATTCCTCACTCTTGGAACGGCGGATTGGAGGCAAGCCCGTGCGCTTTCGGCTGATCCCATCAGTTGAAATCGGTGACCGGAGGATCAGGACTTTCTACGCCACGGAGCAGCTTATAACCAATGCGCTCTTTAACGAATTTGCCAAGGCCGAGCCCGGTTTCGAATTTCAGTCGCGAACACAAGCCGAACGAGTCTGGGAGACGGCGGATGATTTTCCTGTGACCCAAGTCTACGTACTGGAAGCCCAGCGATTCGCACAGTGGCTGGCGGGTCGAACGGGAAGTCTGCCGACGACAATGGAATGGGAGTTGTTGGCGGGTTACTACGACTTCTTGCGAGTTTTGGAGTCGAAATTCCGACACTCTCCGTTTGAGGCGACCACGGCAGAGCTTCAGGATTTTCGGGCCAAAGACGTCATTCCAGGTCTGAATGCTGAAGTCTGGATTGGACCAGGTGCTGCGTTGAATGAATTTCGTGACGCGCAGGGAACCAGTCTGAAGGACTGCTCACCCTATGGTTGTCAATTCGCCCGCTTACCCAACGGCTCACGTCCCACGGAAATGACGGCCACGATCTTCGACTTTACGGTTGCCGAGACTGAGCTGAGAGAGCTGTGCCGCCACGGAGTTCCCGATAGCAATGATGCCAACCTACGAGAAAATCAGTACAGCGCTCGATTGCGTGGCTCCGGTGAACCCGCTGAGACCAATGAAATTCTCTGGGTCAAATCTGAACGAAATGGCTTGAGGGTTCGCAGAGTCGAAGATTTGAATGACGCCGCTGGAGTGGTGACGCTGCTTCCGAATGGAATCGCTCTCGATTCGTACATTGGATTTCGCGTCGTCCTCCAAATCGAGGCAGACAAGAAATAACCCTCGATCCCAATTCTCGCGAGATTTCAGGAATCTGAAACAACTTTCGCGATTGGGATCAGATAATACTCAAAGACACTATTTCGGCGCGGCGTTCTGTCAGCGACTCGCTCTCAAGCTGCGCGGACTTTGCATGCTAAGTCCGTACGGATTTATGCTTTGTAGGAACCTTGCAATCTTGATACGGGAACGTGAAACTGTCAGACAGCGAAATGCCAAACCCAATCTGTTGGGAATTGGTCAAGAGATTGCGGGCCCATCTCATTTCGCTTTCGAAACGGAAAGTCAGATCATGCTATGCCGGTCCGTGATCGTAAGTGGTCTCTGGATGCTGCTCTTTGCATCGATGGCGATCGCACAGACACCAACAGAAGATGGCCCTGGCTTCTCTCCCTCGCCCTCGGTTCAGCAGATCCGAATCGCTCAAGTTTCACCGCTGCAGCAACCTGATGGTCTAGAAGCGGCAGCCAAGCCCGCAGCGATTCCAATCTTGCCACCGGGAGACACCGCGCCTCTGTTGCGACTGGAAACAGGGGGGCCTAGGAGTTATGTCAGCGGCCTCGCATTCAGTCCTGATGGCACCACTCTTTATTCCTCCGGCTGGGACAAGGCCGTTCAAGTCTGGAACCGTAATAAGGATGGCAAGTACGAGTATAGCCCTGGTGCGACGCTGCGCGTGCCAACGGGTTCCGGTCTTTATGGCGGTCTTAATGGGCTGGTCTTATCGGAAGATGGCCAATGGCTGGCGACTGCCGGACAAGGGCACGCTCGCGACATGTCTTCCGAGCGAAACCTCGGCTGGATTTTGCCCGCTGGCGTTCTCAGTGAACCCTCGCAATATGACGAAGGACTGATTTACGTCTTCAATACAAAAACCCGATCGACGCGGATCTTGAAAGGTCACCGAGGTCCCGTCCAGTCGCTCGCATTTGTTCGTGGAAGTCGATCGAATCCGCCCGAACTGGTCTCGATTGCCGAAGAACGTGTCGATGGTTCGAGCCAGATTCGGCCTCGAATTCGGTTGTGGGATGTCGGTCAAATCAATGAGCTGGCAAACCTGAATTCGATCCCTGACGGCGATGGCAAGAAATGGGTTGCCCTGCCAAGCCTACTGGGATTTCGGCCGGGGCTGACAGCGTGGAGTGCCGGCCGTAGTCCAAAACAAACACGAGTTGCACTTGCCTGGGGCGACGACCAATTTCGAGTTTGGGATGCCGAGTCGGGTCAAGTTGCCCATTCTAAGACAAACCCGAATATACTCACTGTATTGCCCCTGCCTGGTCGAGAGAATCAATTCTTAACTGGGGCTCACGCGGATATCGGAATCTGGTCAGTCCCGGTCACGAAAGATGGCGAACTGGGTGCCTTGACTGGCAATAATTATCAATCGGCGCAGCTCGAATCAATTCGCACTCAAAACTTGCCCAGCGCTGCCGTCCTGATTCCCACGGCAAATGGAAACGCTCCGCACGCGATGTTCGTGGTGACGAAATATCTCTCGCCTGAACGTGCAGAGTATCGCCTGTTGATTACGACCACCGCAGCCCCGATCAAGATCGTTCGTGAGATCCCACTTCCATGGCGCGGTGAAGTTCGGCTGCCCGCACTTGCGGTCACGCGCGATGGTCGCTCCATCGCGGTTGCCGGAACGGATTCGAACAGCATCAGTCTATTTTCAGTCGGCGAACTACTTAGTGGTCGTGACAAACCGTCGCAAACACTGGAAAGCAGTGGAGTCAA
>CBIHQO010000824.1:0-3256 GCA_966211735.1 uncultured Schlesneria sp. | reverse complement strand
AACGCGCCCGCATCGCATCTCGGTCAGGTGTTCTCGGGATGGTGGTCGATGGCGGCCTGGTCGGAGGCGATCCATATCCTGGTGTGCAGAAGCACCTCCAACTGCGGTACCGCGTTCAGGGCCGCGACTACGAATATGTCGCGCCGGACTTTCATTCCACATTCGTGATTGACACCCGTCCCAAGCCGGCCGTGGATCCGAAAGGGGGATTGTTGATTCATGAGGCCTGGTACAGCGGCAACATCTCGAGTGAGCCTGATCGCATCGACGTGGCCGATCGACTTAGAACGGCCATTCACGATGGTCGGCTGCAAGCGAATACGCCTCAAGTTGTGGAAGGTCTACCAGCTCGCCGCATCCTCTTCGTCCGATGGAGCATCAACGGAGACGTTTGGACAAGCTCCTTTGAGACGGATGAAACGATTGACCTGGGTCCCGAGACATTGGCGGTCACCAACCTGGCATCGCGCAGGGCGTCGCGACCCGGCGACAAGCAATCGCTGATGGTGCTGGAAGTGAAATACGGTCGCGGCAATCAATGGATGGATCTGACCGACAAGGTCCTCCCCACGGAAAAAACGGGCGTGATTGCGTTTCTTGCTGATGGGACGACTGCTCTGGCCGATCCGATCCCGAACGTCGGGAAGACGATGCGAGTTCGGTATCAGTCAAACGGGCTACTCTATGACGAAGTCTACTACGACGGTTTTGTCTACTTCGACGGTCGCCCCAGCCGAACACCAAAGGTGGGAACGGAATTGAGGATCATTCATGCTGTCTGTGGTCACGGCGTACTCGGCGATCCAAAGCGGACGATGATCGACGTTACTGATCATCTGCAGCAGCAAATTCGCGATAATCGGTTCGTCACATCTTTCGATGCCGCCGTTCAAGATGTCGCTGGCAACATCAATCCGAAGCGGCTATTGATCCGCTATGGATTCAATGGTCAGACGCGGCTGGCAGTCTTCAACCAGGGTGATGAGATCCGCCTGGGCGCTGAATAGCAAAGCCTAACCGAATCATTTTTCGGGAATCGGTTGATTCAGCAGCAGTGCCTTCGTGAAGCGAACTGGCGGAGATCCGAACGAGATCGCACCATCGTGGTACCGCTTCAGTGCAAACGTGTCACCCCAAGCCGCCTTTGCCGCAATTCGCAAGTCGCGGTGTTCCTGATAGCCGACGAAATAGGTCGAGAGCTGAGTGGACGTGACCTGGGCTCGGGTCCACTTGCCGGCGGCTTCGCGTTCTTCCTGGAAGGTATCGTGCATCATCAGATGCATGGCCTCTTCGCGCCTCATGCCGTCGACGTGAACCGATTGATCGAGAATCGCGTTCGCGATGACTCGGAGGTACCACTTCAGAGTGATCAGCCGCATTAAGGGATCTCGGTCGAGAAATCCTTCTTCGGACATCATCTGCTCGGTATAGACGGCCCAGCCTTCGACGAAGACACCTGATGACAGCAGGGCGCGCAGTCGATCGGGACTGCGGTTGGCGTAGGCTAACTGCAGGAAGTGCCCCGGCATCGCTTCGTGGACGGTCAGATTATGAATTGAGCGGATGTTGTATTCGCGAAGGAATGAGGCGCATTGGGCGTCTGTCCAATCGGTTGGCAGCGGCGCGACGGCGTAGAAAGTCTTCTGCCCCGCTTCCAACGGGCCGGGGGAATCGCAGTAAGCGACGGAGACTCCGCGTTGAAATTCGGGCATCACGATAATGTCGAGCGGGTCGGGGGGGATGCTGACCAGATCACGGCTGCGTACAAAATCCGTAGCGATCTTAAGCGAGTTCTGGGCCGCCTGCAGGACACCATCTCGCGGTGGGACGTCTGCGTAAGCCTTCTCAAGGGCATCCGCGATCGCTTTCTGTTGTTGCTCGGGCGTCGGCGATTCGGGCAAGTTTGCCTCGGGCTGCAGCATTCTCGCAATCGAATACATTTCGGTGCGGACTCGGCGCAGTTCGAATTCGGCTCGTTCGCGAATTTCGCTGCGGGTCAAGCCAGCGGCCAGTGTGAAGGCCAGCTTCTCGTCGTACAGCTTCGGCCCGATTTTGGCATCGCCACGCGCTTTCGGCAGCAGTTCCGATTCCAGCCATTTCTGGTGCTGATCGACTTCCGCCGTTGTCGCGGCGATGGCTTTGACCAATCGCTCACGATCGGATTCCGGCAACTTTTCGAGATGCGGCCGCACCATGTTATCGATGATGCTGAGGACGCCGCGATTCTGCTTGATCGCGGTCTCGGCGTGGACGGGGGGGACTCGAGCAGGATCAAGCGTTTCGCGAATCTGCGCGAACAGACGGGGATATTGTTCGAGTCGGGCGGTGACGCTGGCCAGCCGTTGCTCGACCGGCGCGAATTCGCGAGCCATCAAGCCGTAAATAGCCCCGCCCGTCAATTGGGTGTACTGGATCGGGTTCCAAGCCCATTCCTGCAAGGTGTCGAGAGACCACAAGTCGCCCTTGAGGCTATGTTCGAGTAATTGATAGTCGACTTGATTGTCACGTGAGAGTTGATTGCGATCGATCTTCTTCAACTCGCCGAGGTAGCGCAGGCAGAAGTCTCGCTGATGCTGTCGCGCGGCGGGACTGATGTCGTCTAATTTCTGATCGAATCGATGATCGCCTAACGTCGTCGCCCCGCTCGGCGAGAGTGATGGCGATTCATCGAGATACGATTCCGCCAAACGTTGCAGTGCCTGATCCATTGATTTCTCTTTCGGATCGGCAGCCTGAGCAGAGGGGTTGCCGATGACGGCGATTGCCGCACAGAGGACGAACACTTTAAGCATGCTGACGACGACCTCGTCTGGTGAACAATGAGTGAATGCAGGCTGCGACATCTCGATTCCTTCCCATTTCTTGCGAAGCGGCGATTCACCATGTATCGCAGCACTTGCGATAAACTTCAATGATACGACATCGCTGAGCAATACCTTAATTCGCTCGCTGCGCTATGAAATCAGCGATCCATCGCATACGAAGAGCGACAATAAGTTGGCCGAGAAAGTGTACCAATCGGAGTGACCATGAGGATTCTGTATCTTTGCCTGGCGTTTGTCGCGGGAGCCGCCACCTCGGTTCAAGTCCCTGTGAACGCAGCGCTACGAACCAATCTTGCTCACCCCATGCAGGCCACATTCGTTTCGTTCACGGTGGGCATGCTGGCCGCGCTGATCTGTTGCTTTGCGTTGGGTAGCCCGTTGCCATCGGCCCAGACCTTGTCGCGGATTCCGTGGTGGGCCTGGTTTGGTGG
>CBIHQO010000823.1:0-3267 GCA_966211735.1 uncultured Schlesneria sp. | reverse complement strand
ATTCGATACTGCGTCCCCCCTTTGGTCTCCGATAGATGTCCTGGAAACTGGGCGGTGTCCAGTAGCGGTTCCCAGAACGCCTCTTCCACCGGCGTCGGCAACATGAAGCAAATCTCTTCATGATGCGCGTTCAGCAACAACAGGACAGTATCGCCTTCAATCGGTTCGCCGTGATCGTTCACTTCGCCGATCAACTTGCCATCCAGTCGCAGACCGATGCATTTGACGAAACCGGCATCCCAGACTTCATCGGTCACCTGCTTGCCATCAATATTAATCCAGCAGACATCCGACGACTCCTCGCTGCCGCGAATCGATTGACCTTGAAAGAACTTCTGTCGGCGGAAGACGGGTTCGGCCTTGCGCAGAGCAATGATGCCGCGGACGAAATCGAACATCTGCTGCTGCTCGTCGCTCCAGTCCCAATTGAGCCACGTCAGCTCGTTGTCCTGGCAATAGCAGTTGTTGTTGCCTCCCTGGGACTTCACCATTTCATCGCCAGCCAGGATCATGGGAACACCCTGGCTCAGTAGCAATGTTGCCAACAAGTTTCTCATCTGCCGCAGCCGCAGTGTCTTGATCTCGACATCGTCCGTTGGCCCCTCGACGCCGCAATTCCAGCTTTGGTTATCGTTCGCTCCGTCGCGATTCTCTTCGCCGTTCGCTTCGTTGTGCTTTTCGTTGTAGCTCACGAGGTCATGCATGTTGAAGCCGTCATGGCAGGTGACGAAATTAATGCTCGCATACGGACGACGACTGCTCCATTCATAGAGATCCGCCGAACCGCAGATCCGGGTTGCAAACTCCGACAGCATCCCCCCGTCACCCTTCCAGAAGCGACGCACGTTGTCGCGATAGCGGCCATTCCATTCCGACCATTGCGATGGAAAGTTGCCAACCTGATATCCGCCCGACCCCAGGTCCCACGGTTCCGCGATCAGCTTGACGCCGGACAACACGGGATCTTGATGCAGGATGTCGAAGAACGCACCCAGCTTGTCGACTTCATACAACTCGCGAGCCAGGGCACTCGCCAGATCGAAGCGGAACCCATCGACATGCATTTCGGTCACCCAGTACCGCAAGCTGTCCATGATCAGCTGCAAGACTCGGGGCGATCGCATATTGAACCCGTTGCCGCAACCGGTGAAGTCCATGTAGAAGCGGGCATCTTCGGGCGACAGTCGATAGTACGCCGCGTTATCGATGCCGCGGAATGTCATCGTGGGCCCCATCTGGTTTCCTTCGGCGGTGTGATTGTAGACCACGTCCAAAATCACTTCGATCCCCGCCGAATGCAGGCCGCGCACCATCGTCTTGAATTCTCGAACCGTTTCATCCGCACTCTTGGCGCACGAGTAGTGTCGATCAGGGGCCATAAAGGCCAGGGTGTTATAGCCCCAGTAATTGCAGAGCCCCCTGTCGATCAGATGTCGATCGTCACAGCGGTGAAACACGGGCAGCAACTCGACGGCTGTCACCCCAAGACGCTTGAGATGATCCAGAGCGGCCGGAGATGTCAGGCCGGCGTAGGTGCCGCGCTGATCTTCGGGGACCCCCGGATGCAGCTTGGTGAATCCTTTGACATGCATTTCATAAATGATTGTTTCATGCCAGGGATGATTCGGTGGTCGATCATCGCCCCAGGTGAACGCCGGATCGATCACAACACCCAGGGGAGCCGCATGAGCGTTATCACGATCATCGAACGACAGATCGGTTTCTGGATCGCCGATCTTGTAGCCCCACATCTCGTCACACCATTTGGTGTCGCGGCCGATCCCCATGGCATACGGATCGAGCAGAACTTTATTGGCATTGAAACGATGTCCATTCGCCGGTTCGTAGGGTCCCGCCACGCGATAGCCGTACAGTTGACCAGGGCGCGCATCAGGCAGATAGCAGTGCCAGACCAAGTCACGGCGTTCGACAACCGGAATCTTTTCCGCTTCTTTTTCATCATCCGGCGAGTTGAACAGACAAAGCTCAACGCTGTGCGCGTTTTCCGAGAAGAGGGCGAAGTTGACGCCATTTCCGTCCCATGTCGCCCCTAAAGGATAAGGTCGCCCTGGCCAGACACGCATAATTCTTCTCTCGCACAATAACTGGTTGACTTGGTATCGCGCAACTTGCGCTCGGATCACTCAACTGGTAAACATTGTACCGGCTACCGAGTGATCAGAAGCAAACTGCGCGCCGCATTCCCCATCAAAAACCGCCGAAAAATCGTCCCTCAACTGAGCGATGTGATCGAACGATCGAGATGGACGTAACCTCCATCGACGTGAATCAGTTGGGCGGTTGTATGGCTGGATCGAGGCGACAGCAGAAAGGCGATCGTGTTGGCAATCTCTTCGCAAGTCGTCATCCGGTGCTCAAAAGGAATCCGCGCTTCAATCTGTCGGCGCGTTTCCTCAGGATTGGGAACAGTCGCCAACCACGTCGCGTACATCGGCGTCCAGCATTCGGCCACAATGACCGCATTCACACGAATGTTGTACTTGGCGAGTTCCACGGCCCACTCGCGAGTCAACGCGTTGCGACCCCCATTCGCCGCCGCGTACGCCGATGTCCCCCCCTGCCCGGTTTCCGCCACTTTGGACCCGACATTCACGATCGCGCCGCGCGATTTCTTCAGCTCGGGCAGAGCGAAATGAGCCATCTCATAGTAGTGCAACAAATTCTTCCGCAACGACGCGACGAAGCGTTCTGTATCTCCATCCTCCAGATTCACGCCGTCATTGATCCCCGCATTATTCACCAGGCCTTCAATGCGACCGTACTTCGCCACGGTCGCTTCCACCGCGCGCCGACAATCCTCCGTCTGATTGAGCTCCGTGGCGACCGCCCAGGCCCGACCACCCACGGCTTCAATCGATTTCACCGCTGCCGCATTGTCAGCGTCATTGCGACCAACAATGACCGGAATCGCCCCCTCCGCCGCCAGCACCTGGGAAACTCCTAGCCCGATCCCTTTGGCCCCGCCGGTCACGAGAATTACCTTGTCCTGAAGTCCGAGGTCCATGCGAGAGCTTTCTATGGCGAAGTCGAGTCGTGCGAATTGGCAGTAATCTTGATGTCTGCACTTTAGTCCAGACCACAACGCCCCTCAACCAAGCCCTGCGCATCAAAGAAGAGCCGAGCCGGATCAGCACGCAGACAACATCGAGAAAAAACCTAAAGAGCCCCGCCGCACTCAGCACTCCGAGGCGGTGATTTTATCGCCACCGATCTTGAATCGGTGGTTCTCGCGCCTCTGCACTACTC
>CBIHQO010000822.1:0-3270 GCA_966211735.1 uncultured Schlesneria sp. | reverse complement strand
CGAATTCCATCCCCTCAAATATCTCACCCGGCTCGCCCAAATCATCGAAGCCGCAGGCGGCCAGATCTATACGGGGACCGCGATCAAGCAGGTCACAGATGGAGAGCGAGTCACCATCGAGACTGAAAACGGACCGAAGATTACCGCCAATGCTGCTGTGATCGCGACGAATACGCCCGTCAATGACAGGTACGCCATCCACACGAAGCAGGCACCCTATCTGACGTATGCCATCGGCGGGCCCATCACGAAAGGGGCGTTCCCCTCGGCACTCATGTGGGACACGGAATCGCCGTATCACTACATCCGCACGCAACCACTGAATGAAATCCAGGACCTGCTGATCGTCGGTGGCGAGGATCACAAAGCAGGCCAGGCGGAAGATGAGGTGGCTCGACACGATCGTCTGGAAGCCTGGGCACGCGAACGCTTCCCCACCATGGAACCCGTCAAGTATCGCTGGTCTGGAATGGTGATGGAGACGACCGATGGCGGGGCGTTCATCGGCAACAATCCGGGCGAGAAGAATGTTTATATCGCGACTGGAGACTCCGGGATGGGGATGACTCACGGCACGATCGCGGGCCTGCTGCTGACTGATCTGATCTGTGGGCGCAAGAATCCCTGGGCTTCATTTTACGATCCTTCGCGAAAGCCAATCGCCGGCAAGGCGATCCGCAAATTCGTGTCCGAGAACATGAACGTTGGCTGGGAGTACGTAAAAGACTGGACCAGCTTCGGCGCTCGTCCCGATGTCGAACATTTGGAGAATGATCAGGGAACCGTCGTGCGCCGTGGATTCCAGATGGTGGCCGTCTATCGAAATTCGAAGGGGAATCTGCATGAGCATTCAGCCGTCTGCCCGCACTTGGGCTGCATCGTGCATTGGAACAATCTGGAAAAGTTCTGGGATTGTCCGTGTCATGGTTCGCGATTCGATGCCGACGGAAAAGTCTGTTGCGGGCCTGCCATTTCACCACTCAAGCCACTGCCGGTAGCCGAGAAATAATCGCCAGGGAGGGAGCAAACATGTTTAAACGATTAGGCAATTGTCTCTCCAAGTGGTGGTATCTCGTTATTGGCTGCTGGTTGGTCGCGTTCGTATGGCTGCATATCGTCGCACCGCCATTCAATGATCTGGCAAAAGAAGGTGAGTTCGTCTTCCTTCCAGAGACAATGCCGAGTCGTCAGGGGGAGGTGCTAATGAATAAGGCCTTCCCCGGGAGACAGACCTCGAGCAACATCGTGATCGTTGCCAGTCGCGATGACGAAGGGGGACTCACCGAAGACGATCGCAGCTTTATTGATGACACCCTACGCCCCGCGTTGGAAGGGCTTCGTAACAAGGTTAACTCATCGTCACCTGAAGCGCGGCAACAGGGCGACAAGCCGACGATTTTGCTCGGGCAGATCCATACCTTTTCCGATACCGGGATTGGTAACCTGCTGGTCAGTGACGACGGGAAAGCGACGCTGGTCACGATCGAGTTGCCGATCGACTTTCAAGACACCCGCAACTGGCTTCCGGTACAGCACATCTCGGAACTATTGGGGACATTGCAACGTGGCGACAAGCGACCACAAGGGCTACGGCTGGCGCTAACGGGAAGTGCGACCTTAGGACGCGATCTTTCGACGGCGGAAGCGGCGAGCGCTCGAAATACAGGAACGCTCACGATCGCCTTGGTGGTTATCTTGTTGGCCATGATCTATCGCGCGCCCCTCATCGCGCTGGTCCCGTTGTTGCCCCTGTTCATCGCCGTCGATGTTTCGTTACACCTGTTAACGGTCTTGGCTCAAGCCGGCTACGTCCCCCTCTTCAAGGGATTGAAGGAATACACAACCGTCATTACCTATGGTCCTGGAATCGACTACTGTCTCTTCCTGATCGCTCGCTACGAAGAGAACCTCGAAGCCTGTTCTCCACCAAAAAAAGCTCTCGCTGATGCGATCGGGCAAGTCGGGGCAGCGATTCTGGCAAGTGCCGCGACGGTGACATGCGGTATCGCCATGCTGACGTTCGCGCAGTTCGGCAAGTTTCACGAGGCTGGAATCGGAATCAGTTTGACGCTGGCAATTACGCTGGTCGCGACGCTCACGCTGACCCCCGCCCTGCTGTTTCTGGTGGGACACTGGGCCTTCTGGCCGAAGCCAGGCGTTCGTTGCAGCGAGAACACAGACCAAGGGGCTGAACCGGGAGAGCATGCCGTTCAGAAGGACCTGTTCCAACCCATGTGGAACTTCATGTCGGGTGTGATTGAAAGACATCCGATGCGACTCCTGCTGCTGACAATCGCCGGCATGATGCCCTTTGTGGTGCTGGCGGTGATTGTCTACGGAAACGTCAACTACGGACTTCTGGAATCGCTTCCGAAAGCAGCCACCAGTGCGGCGGGAGCTCGAGAGTTGGGGAAACATTTCCCCGCGGGGATCACCGGACCGGTGAGCGTCCTGATTCAGAATCCGTCTGTCGATTTCCGCGATTCTGCCGGCATTTCGCTGATCGACGATCTGGTCGAAAAGCTGATGAAAGATCGTAAAGGGCTGCAGATTGCCGATATTCGCAGTGTGTCCAAACCGCTTGGCGCGGCTCATGACGCTACAGTGGACTCGGACTCGGAAGCTTCGTTTCAGAGCCTGTTGACCAGGAAAGCAAAACGGGATCGCAGTGTCGAGCACTATGTCACGAGCGCCGCTGAGCTGGATGGTCACGTCACAGAGATGGAAGTCGTACTATCGACGAATCCATTTTCCATTGAGAGCGTGCAAGCACTGGACCGCCTGAGTACGGCAATCAATGCGGCGCTGCCGTTGGATCAGTCGAGTAAGACCACTATCGCGTTCGTGGGGCCGACAGCCAGCGTGCGCGATGTCAACACGATTTCGCAGAGCGACCAGCAGCGAATCTACCTGCTGGTCGTGATTTGCGTGTTCGCGATCCTCGTTGTGCTGCTGCGGTCATTCTATTTGTCGGTCTATCTGATGTTGACCGTACTACTCAGTTATCTCGCGACCTTGGGAGTGACGTGGCTGGTCTTCTACGGACTGGATCCCGCGGGCTTCATTGGTCTCGACTGGACCGTTCCGCTGTTCCTGTTCGTGGTACTGATCGCCGTCGGAGAGGACTACAACATCTTCCTCGTGACTCGCATTCACGAAGAGCAAAACGTTCATGGTCCGAAGAAAGGGATCACTGTCGCGCTGGCCAATACAGGCAGCATCATCACGAGTTGCGGATTCATTATGGAGGGGACGATTGCTTCACTGAGT
>CBIHQO010000821.1:0-3271 GCA_966211735.1 uncultured Schlesneria sp. | reverse complement strand
ACGCTGTCTACGTCATTCGGCGTCGAGCAGCCACACAAGCGGGAGCATTAGATCCGCGCTGGCCGACCGACTTGAATCCAGACCTGCTGCGAAACATCGGGCCACTCGGGTTGCAATCAGAAACTCCGATCATTCGCGGTCAATCACCCGGGTACAACGACAACGCGGGATCTCACCAGTCCAATCACGTCATGCAAGCGAACTTTGTCGGACAACCGAACCAGCGCGTGCAATACGCGAGCGGAACGGTTCCCATAACCCCCGGGCACGGACTCAACATCGCACCCCCTGGAGGTGCGGACGAGAATGCTCCGCTCGCTCCCCCCCAGATCTGGTCTGATCGTCCTGTCGGTGGGCAGTTGGAGTATGAACCGCAAATCGTTCAGACGCAGTATCCAAATCAATTCAGTCAGGGGACTCCCGCTTACACCGATCCGCCCGTACGCAATCTACAGATGACTCCGAACGGTGGCTGGACTCCGCCCTCGGCGCCCCCGCAAGGTGGTTCACCGCGCAGCGATAGCTTCGTTCAGAACGGTGACAGGTCCGGGCTTGCCTCATGGCACCAGGCGGAAGCACGGCCGGAATACAATCCACAGGTTGTTCAAACGCAGTATCCGACGCCATTGAATCAAGGCGGTCCGAATGCGATTGACACCCGCTACAACGATCCGCGCTCTGGGGATCCTCGCGTTAACAATCTGCCGATGACACCGAACGGTGGTTGGACTCCACCACCGGCCCCTCCAGCAGGTGGACCACCGCTCAACAACGGCGTGGTCCCGAATAATATGATGAATCCCGGTTCATCAGGACCGAACTATCCGACGCCGACACTCACTGGCCCGTCCGGTTCTCCACCAAACGGAATGCCCTCCAATGGCACGACACCGTTCGCTCCATGGACACCTCCCGCGGTTCAACCCGACGGCAACCCTGAAGGGGGACCTCCGCTGGGATTTCAGGAACTGGACCCAGGACATGGTGTCCTGACCGGAGGTGGCGCCATGGATGGCCGACATGTCATCCGCATTCCGATCCGGCTCGGACCTGGTGAAACAGCGGACATTCGCCCTGAAGATGTGATCCTGTATGACGGCGACATTGTCTTCATCGAATCTCGCGATACCGAAGTCTTCTACACCGGCGGTCTGCTGGGTGGTGGACAATACACGCTGCCACGCGACTATGACCTCGACATCATGCAGGCGATCTCGTTGGCTCAATCGCGCGGAGTGATGGGTGCCAGCCGAGCCGTCGGCGGGGTGTCTGCCTTGAACAACGACGTCTCGATCAGCCCCAGTACCGCGATCGTCCTGCGGAAACTACCCGATGGCGGCGAGGTACCGATCAAAATCGACTTGTATCGCGCCCGAACCGATCTGTCCGAACGGATCGTGATTCAGCCAGGCGACTTTATCCTGTTGCAGTACACCTGCCTGGAGGCGGTGGGAGCCTTCTTCGAGCGGAATCTGTTGGAAACAGCATTGTTCGGCCTGGCGGCACAAGGTCTGAATGGGAATCGTGGTAACTGAACCGTAGTCTCCACATGGTGGCCTGACTACACTTGTGTGTCGCGGTGCGCACGCTTCGCGACGTCCCCACTGGGGATCGCTGTCAGCCACCAGAAAATCGGCCGGACGAACGGGCCTCGTCGGGCAACGGAGTCTTCCACGAATGTCTGATCGACCGAAAACGTTGCGCGAACTTCGCGAATCCGGCTACCGCTCGACCCCGGTCAAACACGAACTTCGGCGCAATCTGTTGACCAAGCTGCGGAATAAACAGCCGCTGTTTCCAGGCATTCTGGGTTATGAAGAAACGGTTATCCCGCAGATCCAAAATGCGATTTTGTCGCAGCACGATATTCTGTTTCTCGGGCTACGCGGCCAGGGCAAGACCCGCATGCTGCGTATGCTGACCACGCTACTGGATGATGCGATCCCTATCGTCGCGGGATCCGAGATTCACGATGACCCACTGGCGCCACTTTCCAAATGCGCGCGCGATCTGATCGCATCGCAAGGTGATCAGACACCAATCGAATGGATCGGCCGCGATGACCGCTACCACGAAAAACTCGCGACCCCCGATGTCACGATCGCCGACTTGATCGGCGAGGTCGACCTGGTCAAGCACGCTGAAGGCCGCCATCTGTCCAGTGAAGATGTGCTGCATTTCGGCCTGATCCCGCGCAGCCACCGCGGCATTTTCTGTATGAACGAACTGCCCGACCTCAGCCCCAAAATTCAAGTCGGCTTGTTCAATGTACTGGAAGAACGCGACGTGCAAATTCGCGGATTTCCAATCCGCTTGAACCTGGACGTCTGCATGGTCTTCAGTGCGAATCCCGAGGATTACACGAACCGCGGTCGCATCGTCACGCCACTGAAAGACCGCATCGGCTCGGTCATTCGCACCCACTACCCGACCACTCGTGAGTTGGGAATGAAGATCACGTCCGACAACGCCTGGACCGCTCGCGAAGACGGCGTCAAAGTTGTGGTCCCGACGTTCCTGCAGGAAGTCGTCGAAGAAACCTCGCGGCTGGCTCGCAGCAGCCCGCACGTCAATCAGGCGTCGGGCGTCAGCGTGCGCATGTCGATCGCGAACTACGAAAACCTGATCTCGTCGGCCGAGCGGCGCAGTGCGATCGCTGGTGAAACCGTCGCAGTCGCACGGCCCAGCGATCTGTGGCACTTGGAAGCCAGTTCCCGCGGTAAGCTGGAACTGACGATGAGTGACGAGCCCGGTCAAGAAGATCGCTTGATCGAGCGCTTGATCGATGAAGCGGTCAAAGCGGTGTTCGATCTGCACGAGCTGAACCCGAAACAGTTTCGCAACGTGGTCGAATTCTTCGAAGGGGGCAAAACGCTGGACCTGGATGATGGACTGTCCGCCAAGGATGTCTTGAAGCAAGTCGATGCCATCCGCGGCTTCCGGGCTCAACTGGATCAGATCGCGACTTCGTTGGACACGGGTGAAGCTCGCGCGGCGTCGTCCGAAGGGCTGCTCGCCAGTGTCGCCGAATTCCTGCTGCAGGGATTGCATAGCCACAATCGCTTGAACCGAACGCGGAAAACACGCTCATCAACTTACGGCTGACAGTGACATCAGTGAGTTCAATTGCCGCCGGCATCTCCGGAATTTTCGATACAGCCCCAACGGCAATTGGCTGATTTCAAGGCGTGGGCGAGAGTTCGATTCGGGACCGTGCGATCGATAAGGTAGATCACCACTGGTTGCCTGAAGATCCGTACCTGCCCTCTTA
>CBIHQO010000820.1:0-3271 GCA_966211735.1 uncultured Schlesneria sp. | reverse complement strand
AACTCAGGATCGTTACCCGCGTTGAGTGGCACATCTCTGGTATATCGAAGCACCGAATCAGGAGGATTTAGCCAGCTTGGACATGCAGACTCCGGCGGCCACCGACACATTGAGGGATTGAATCGGCCCCAGCGGTGGCAAGGAAACGAGTTCGTCGCAACTTTCGGTTGTCACCCGCCGCAATCCGTGTTCTTCGTTGCCGAAGATCAACAGGCGTGGTCGATCGACAGGGACATCGTCGATATTGCGTTCCGCGCGTTCTGACGTTCCGATGACAGCGACACCCGCTTCGCGAGCCAGGGTGATCGCACGACTGAGGCTGGGCACGATCGCGAATGGGACGTATTCCAATCCGCCCGAGGCAACATCGTAGACGGTTGCGGACAATGGCGCGGATCGGTCGCGAGTGAGAACGATCCCATTGACCCCGAAGAACGCCGCCGTCCGAAAGATCGCGCCGACGTTATGCGGATCCTGCAGTTGTTCCAGCGCCAACCAGAGTCCCTGTAACTCTGAGGGATCACCGGCGAACAATTGATCGACCAGGCCATCAGGGCGTTCGCGCACCAGCGCCACCGCTGCGCCGACTCGTTCTGATTTCGCTGCTCCGGCAGGTCGCTTTTCCACAGCCAGATTTGTTCGAATCGGAATCTCGTGTTGACGCGCCAATTCGGCGACTTCGGACCATTTGGGCGAAGGGGTGCCCGGGGCGAGCCGAACTTCGAAGACATCTTCTGGCCGAGTCTGTAACGCAGCCAGAACACTATGCGGATTGCGAAGCACCAACGACATGAAGTTACCTTGAGACTGGCGGCAGGCTGCGCTGCCGGCGCATTTCATAAAACATGATTCCCGCGGCGACCGCGGCGTTTAGCGAGCCAATTTGGCCGCTCATCGGAATACTGACAGAGATATCGCAACGTCCTAATAGTTCTGGACGAATTCCTCGTCCTTCGTTGCCGATGATCAGCACAGAGGGGTGGCGAAAATCGGCTTGATGCAGCGGTCGATCGGCCTTTTCGGTCCCGCCGATGATCTGGCATCCGCGATCATGAAATTGATCGACAGCCGCCACCAAGTCGACGACTTGAGCAATCGGCAAATAATTGACGGCACCGACCGAACTGCGAGCGACCTGGCTGTTGATCTCGACCTGTTCTCGGTCGCTGACGACGATGCCGTCGACTCCCAGGGTGGAGGCACAGCGGATGATGGCACCAAAGTTGAACGGATCTTGCAGGCGATCGAGGATGGCGATGACAGGATTGTCGGGCAGGCCGCTGCTGAATTGCGGAGGAGTCAGATAGGGGAACGGCGCCATGCGGGCGGCAAACCCCTGGTGTTCCGCCGTTCGACAGGACTTGGTCAGCATGGCTTCGCTGACGATGTTCAGCGGTACGTCGGCACGTTCGGCGAGGCGAACCGAGTCCGCGAGCAGCCGTTCTTCCAGCTGTTCACCAACGAGTAATTCCAGAATGGGCCAGCGACCGGCCTGGAGAGTTTCTAAAACGACGTGGCGTCCCCAGATCCAGCAACGATTGTGGTTGCTCATCACCTGACGGCCACGCCTGGACGAATCGACCATCAGATGTTGTCCGCCTTGACCAGGTCGGCCACCAGGGGATCGATCTGTTTCTCGTAAGAGATGCCTTCTTCGGAATCGCTGGCGGGCGTGCGGTTATCAAATCGCTTGGAAAGCTTCCCCGTGCGATCGTAGACGTACACAGCGGGAATCGAATCGATATCGAGCTGCTGGAATAGTTCGTCCGCGGCGACGGTGGACATGCCGTTGATCAGCTTCTCGGCATGCTGGCTGGTGAGTTGTTTGAGGACGCGTTCCCGATAGTAGCCGACGGCCTTGTTTTTCGCGCCGATGTAATCGCAATCGAATGAGATGCAGACCACGTCAGCAGTGTGCCGCTGCTGCAATGCGACCAGGTGCGGGAACTCGCGCAGACAGGGTTCGCACGACGTGGACCAGATATCGACGACGACGACTTTCCCTTTGTGGCGGGCGACGACTTCCTGCAATTGATCCCAACTGAGTTCCTTGAGTTCGACGGCATCGCTTGTTGTCGCAACAGGTGTGGTCTTGTCGGCGGCGGAGGTCGGGTTCGCGGGATCTTTTTTCACCGTAGGAGTTGTGGGGGTACCGCAACCAAGCACGACCAGTGCAGTCACCGCCAGTGAAGTCCAGAGTCCGGATCGAGCAGATTGCATAACGGTACCATTTCCAGCGGGTGACGCGGCATCACAGATGTTGTCTATCTGACGATTGTTTCTTACGGGGCGGGGTACTGGCAAGGCATAGCCGGATGATTCATCAATCCGAGGGTCGAATCGTGGCGAGATTCCCGTCAATTCGCATGTTTCGGGCATTTCTCGGGCGAACCGTCCGGCGCATGGGGTGTGACGGTTGCCGGACCGAATCTACTCAGGCAGACTGTCTGCTCTAAAGTACTGTCGGCTCAGAGAATATTGTTCTTGTGCTTCGAGGGTGATTGGCATGACGACCCTGTTGGTCCGATCGATACTGCTTCGCATTGGAACAGTCCTGCTGTTTGCTGGAAGTCTCTCCAGTGCTGTCCTGGGGGCCGATCCAGTTCAGTCATTGCAGGCGGGGGCGGTCGCTCAGGATATCACGCCGCTGGAATTCCCGATCTCCGTCAATGGGAATATGGCTGATGTTCAAGCGACAGGGGCTCATGATCGCCTGCATGCGCGTTGTCTCGTGCTGGCGAATGGTGAAACGTCGCTCGCCATCGTGGTCTGTGATAGTTGCATGATTCCTCGTGAGCTAATCGACGCCGCTCGACAGCAGGCCGCGGCGAAGACCGGGATTCCTGCGGCGAACATTTTGATTTCGGCGACGCACGCGCATTCGTGTCCCACGGTGACGGGGGTTTTTCAGAGCGACCCTGATCAGAAATACTCGCAGTTCCTGATCACGCGGATCGCTGAGGGGATTGAACTTGCTTATCGTCAACGAGTGCCGGCGCGGATTGGCTGGGGAGCGGTCGACGAACCGTCGCAACTTTTTAATCGCAGATGGGTGGCGAAAGAAGGGGAGACCTTTGAAGACCCGTTCGGCGGTCGCACCGATCGCGTGAAGATGAATCCCGGCTACAGCAATCCGCTGGTTGATCGTCCGGTGGGAGCGGTTGATCCGCAGGTCAGCGTCTTGTCGGTTCAGACTCGTGAGGGGCGGCCATTGGCTCTGCTGGCGAATTATTCGCTGCACTACGTCGGCGGTGTCTCGGGAGCGGTGGTG
>CBIHQO010000819.1:0-3288 GCA_966211735.1 uncultured Schlesneria sp. | reverse complement strand
ATCAGTTACCTGCCTCGAGAACCGGGTCCGCGTGCTGACGCAGCGCGGCTCACCGGAACAAATGGGTGAGCCGCGCGCCATTCCCACCGAACACTTAACCCAAGCTCATCGTCACGGTCTTCGATTCCGTGTAATTCGCCAGTCCAGCTTCTCCAAGTTCGCGACCCATGCCGCTCATCTTGAAGCCACCAAACGGAGCCGCGGCGTCGAACACGTCATAGCAGTTCACCCACACTGTCCCGGCGCGCACACTCGCCGCGACGCGATGCGCCTTCTGGACATCGCGCGTCCAGACCGCCGCCGCCAGCCCGTAGCACGTGCTGTTCGCTCGCTCGACGATTTCATCAACGGTCTTGAACGGCAGAATGCTCATCACCGGGCCGAAGATTTCGTCCTTGGCGATGGCCATCTCATCACGCACATTGGTGAACACAGTGGGCTCGATGAAGAAGCCTTTGTCACCGACGCGGCGACCACCGGTCAGGCAGGTCGCTCCTTCTGATTTACCCTTGTCGATGTACCCTAGAATCTTATTGAACTGGTCGGCATCCACCTGAGGACCATGAGTCGTATCCGGATCGAACGGGTCGCCGGTCTGACGTGTCTTGGCTCGAGCCACGACCTTCTCGACAAACTTGTCATGGATCGACTGTTCAACGAACAATCGCGAACCCGCGGTACAACATTGCCCCTGGTTGAAGAACAGCCCAAACTCGGCGCCAGCCACGGCCGCATCCATGTCGGCATCGGCAAACACAATGTTAGGACTCTTGCCACCCAGTTCGAACGTCAGCCGTTTCAGCGTCCCCGCCGCGTCGACCATGATCTTCTTCGCGGTATCGGTGTGACCGGTGAACGCGATCTTGTCGACACCCGGATGCTTCACGATCGCCGCACCAGTCTCGCCGTAGCCAGTAACAACGTTGATCACACCGTCGGGTATACCCGCTTCTTGTGCCAACTCGGCCATCCGCAAGCAAGTCAGCGGCGTTTGCTCGGCCGGCTTCATCACAATGGTACAGCCAGCCGCCAGAGCCGGTCCCCATTTCCAAGCGGCCATCAGGATCGGGAAGTTCCAGGGGATGATCTGCCCTGCGACGCCGACGGGTTCCCGTCGCGTATAGCAGAAGTAATTGCCGCGAATCGGAATGGTGTCGCCTGTCAACTTGTCGGCCCAACCCGCGTAGTAACGCAGGCAATCAATCGCCAGCGGCAAGTCGGCCGCCCTGGCATCCCGAATCGGCTTGCCATTATCGAGTGTTTCGAGAGCCGCCAGTTCTTCCAAATTGGCTTCCATCAGGTCAGCCAGCTTGTTCATCATCCGGCCACGATCACGAGCGTCCGCGCGCGACCACGGCCCCGAATCAAAAGCCGTCCGAGCAGCCTTCACCGCAGCATCGACATCGCTGGCATCTCCTTCAGCGACTTCCGCAATCACCTTTTCAGAAACCGGGCTGATCGTGGCAAATCGCTTGCCGCT
This sequence comes from uncultured Schlesneria sp., assembly GCA_966211735.1. Classification (GTDB taxonomy): domain Bacteria; phylum Planctomycetota; class Planctomycetia; order Planctomycetales; family Planctomycetaceae; genus Schlesneria. The sequence goes on along the minus strand of CBIHQO010000819.1, from coordinate 1,808 downwards.
ACGCGACTCTTGCCACTTGCCACCAATAAACAGATTGGTCTGACGAATCTTCGGGGGAGTAACCATTGCCGATGCCATGATGCAGAATCTCCTGAACTCAAGATGAGGGGTTCACTGGACCTACTACCAGCGTATCCAACTGACCCCGCCGAGGACAGGTTTTCAACTCATCTAAATATCGCGACCCCTTAATCCCTGCTCCGGGTGCCACGGTTTTGGAGTCCTCGACAAGGCCGTGTCTTCTCTTTTGTAGTCCATCTCGAAGAGATTGGGCGAAGTCGATGAGCTTTCAAACTCGGTTGATGCTCCCCGAGGGGTCTTGGAGACCTTCGCTGCAGGAATCAGGCCGTTATTGAGTCCGAAGCCGGCGTAGCAACCGTACGCGAACAACTGCACATCCCACGAGGATATTAATACACACGGCCTTCCAAACCAGCAGCCACCAAGGCCGCCACCACGCTTTCGTGTACAGCTCCACCGCATCGGACAGTCCAAACACCACCAGCGTGATCGCGGCGATGACACCCAATCGTAGCCAGGGTTGCGCGGCCCCGACTGTCCGCCTGGCAACGTAGATTCCCAACGCCGGCCACCAGACCAGTTCAATCGCATTGATGATGTCGACGTAGGTCATTGTACCAGCCCCCGAGCCTCTGAAACTCGAACCGTGGTCCCAGTGGTGACAAATCGCGTCTTCAAATATCCAATCGCCGCAATCTCCCCCTTAGCGTTTGCGTTCGGTGCGACCGACGTGATCACTCCCGCTTCGTCTTCAGTATCCGCCGCAAGAATCGACGCCCCCGCAGTGAGTTTCACTCCCTGCTCAAAGACAACCCGTCGCAGTTCTTTATTCGTATGCCCCATCGCATCCAACCGAGCAATCGGCTCCTGCCCCAGATAGCAGCCTTTGGTGAACGAGATCGCCTGCTTCGTTCGAGCCACCTCTTGAGCGATATTGTCCTCAGTAATATCCCGGCCGTAATACGGAAAACCCGCTTCGATTCGGCGAGTCTCAAATTCATCCGCCGATCCCGCTCGACAGCCCACAGCCAGCAGACTGGAACGAGTCGTCTCGATCGCTGATCGCGGCATCGACAGCAGGAACCCGGGTTCGTTCAACAAATCAACCCGACGAATATCGAGCGGATTGCCGAACGCTTCTCGAGACACGCATCCGTACAGCGGAAGTCCATCCTCAACCATCAACAGTTGTGCGGCATGAGTCCCCGTCACAAATAGCTCGGCCCGTTCTTCAGATCGGCCAATGAGCTGAACATCTTCGCGGATCAGATACCGATCCAGATGCGGAATGATCTTCGTTTCCTGGCCTGCTGTCGTGTCGAGCCACAGCGATTGCGGACCCGCAAACACAAAGATGTGCCCGAGAACTCGCCCCTTGATGTTCGGCAGAAACGCTTCACACCCCTGACCCGGCTGCAAACCCTTGATGTCATTCGTACAGAACCCATGCAAAAACTTCGCGCGGTCCTCACCCGTCAATTCAATTTGCGTTCGATCACTCAGGTCGTAAACAGTAATCGCGGTGGTCGTCTCGTCGGTCATGCCTGCTGCTGCTCCAGTCGTTGAATGGGTTGAACACCAATTCTCACGTGGTGATCACGATCTGGCAACGCGGCCCGCGCAAGAAGAGTTTTCAAATTTGAGATTTCAAATACTTCAAATTTCAAATTCAAACTGAAAATTGACGGCAAAATCTCGTCAATGACGGACCACTCGTATCTCATCCCTCTATCGTCTTCATTCGTACAAATTCGTCTGTTTCGTGGTCCCTTTTTCTTCTTTCCGTG
>CBIHQO010000818.1:0-3289 GCA_966211735.1 uncultured Schlesneria sp. | reverse complement strand
ATGAAATGCAAGCGGCACGAATCGCCGCGCCTCAGGCCTCAGAAAAACCGACATCGCCAATTCCGGAAAAATATGGGAAGGCCGACACCAGTGGGCTGTCCTATACGATCAAGGCTGGAAACAACAATCACTTCAAAATTGAACTGTAGTAACCACTTCCAAATCGAAAACACCGGTCTTGCCCTCCGCAAGGCCGGTGTTTTTTTTGTGCGCAATTGCACCGCCAGCTTGATTATCAAGGCTTAACCGTCCGAGCCTTGAGTTCGTCCAGCCGGATTTGAATTTGCGTCGCCAACTGCGGTTCCGATTTCGCTGCCGCCAATGCGGCTTCCGCAGACCTCGCCGCCTCTGCAGTCAGATTCAACTGCAGGTAGGCCTCAGACAGGTTCAGCAAGATCCGAGGGTCTTTGTCGTGACTGAGGCGTGCAGCCTGTTGCGCCGCCACCAGCGATTCTTTTGGCTTTGCAGATTGACGTAGCGCCCCGCTAAGCCCCACAAAGGCGTCCGCGTGTTTGGGGTCGATAAGCGTCGCTCTTGTGAATCGTTCGGTCGCTTCGGCCCAGCGTTTCATCTTGGCGAGAGCCAATCCGGTTTGGAAGTTGATTTGCGCGCTGTACGGTTCAACTTCGTCTGCTTTCTGATAATGAGTGAGCGATTCCTCATAGTTGCCATTCAGATAGGCTAACCACCCCAGCATGGCAAACGCGTACGGATCGTCTGGATCAAGTGCGGTCGCCGCCAGAAGTTCCTTATGGGCCAGTTGCTTCTCTCCAACCGCAGCGTAGGCCGTTCCCAACCTGGCATGAGCCACGGCAAAATCCGGCTTGGTCGCCAGCACTTTCAAGAAGGCTTCGATGGCTTGTCGATAGCGGCCCTTTCGATCATGCCATTGACCATCCTGAAAGTCATTGTCAATCTGCGATTGCATCTCGATCAGGGTCTGCAACCGCTTTTCCCCGTCCGCGCTGGGACTGATCTTCAACATCTCTCGGCAGGCGTTGATCGCGGCCAGATATCGATGTGACTGCTGCAGCGCGTCGCACTCTGATCGATATATCTCCGCAAGCTCTTTCGACAATTGTTCCACCTGTCGGCCACTTTCGGGATCTGATTGAGTGAGATACCACGCTCGCAAGACGACGCGACGATCTGCAGGATAGATTCCGATCTGATGCTCGTAGCGTTTCACAGGAGACACATACTTGTCGTGTTGCGTCTGAAAGTAGACCTGAATCTTTCGTCGCTCGGGCATGTGACAGCTAACACAGTCATTTTGGACGGCTTCCGGCAGCCGATCTCGATCCGTGCAATCATGCGCGGCATGGCATTTCAGGCAGGATGCCGCTCCAGCATTCGTTTCAGACCGGGATTCGTGCGGATTGTGACACGTGATGCAGGTCATGTCTGTTTTTTGAAAGCACTTGCTCTGCCGCAAGTACGTCGTCTGGTTAGCAACGTGATCGTCTTCCGGATGTTGGGTTCGAAGTGAAAAGTAGTAGTCTTCCAGAGGTTGACCGGGTCGATAGCTGAATGCCGCCTGCTTGTGCTTGATCGCATTGCTGTGACATTGAGCACACAGATCCATCTTTCGTTCGCGGGACAACATCGCGGGACGAACAATGGCGACAGCCTCTTTCAAGTCTGGATTTTGGCGATGGTAAGCCACGTGATCGCGCCCAGGAGCGTGGCAAACTTCGCAAGTGACGCCGATCAGGTTGCCCTCGTGTTTGTATTCGTTGCGGCTACCGGGGATGTGATTGAACCAGGTGTTGTGACATTCCAGACAACGAACCGTCGTATCGCGCGAGAAATCTCCATCGCCGTGACGATCAAATGAACTTGTTCCCCAAACCTTTTCTGGAGCCAGCCAGATCATCGGGAGTTCGTAGAGTCGATTCCCCTTCCAGCCAAAGTAAACCTCGTCATTGCCCCCTTGAGCACCATAGACGAATGCGACCTCGGACGTGGTGGGAACCTGCGAAGAACTGGTGCCGCGCAACACTGTCTGCAGCAGGTGTCCATTCAATTCGGTCATCTTGAATCGCAGCGAAAGATCAGGGCGGTCCAAGAGGCCACCATCCGCTTTGAAGCCTGCGAAGTCGGAGCTGGCGAACCCATTATCCTGAGTCGCACGTTCACCAGGTACGCAATTCGCTTGGTAGTGCCGAGTCTTCATAAATTCGGCAACACGCTCGGCATGACATGGCGTACATGACTGGATACCCACGTAACCCGGATCTTCGATTCCCAACTCCACCGGTTCGGCGTTCGAGTGTTCAACAGCCGAATTCATCCCCGGTGCAGGAGGTTTCGAAATTCGACTGCTGAAGAGAACAACGCCGAGCGACACCAGGACGATTGCTGCCGCGGAAATGAAGTAATGGATCGGCCAGGCACTTCGCCGGGGCATGTCATCTCTCACAGACTTACTTTGACAGGACTACCACAACCGCAAAGGACAAAGAGAACGAGTCATGTAGATCGATCCAACTCGTTCAGGGCGGCCCGGGATTTGATATCGGCAGGATCGATAGCCAAGGCTGCCCGATACCACAATCGGGCCAATTTGAGCTTGCCTAATTGTCGAGCCAATTCCCCGGCACGAAATCGCAATGCCGCGTCATTCGGCTCCTTGGCTGCTGCCGCATGTAACGAACTGAACTCCCGTTCGAGTGCCTGAATCTCCTGCATCTGCTGGAGTTCGCGATCCGCGCCTTGCTTATCTCCTGCTCGATTCATTGCCTGCGACAATTGAAAGTGACCTTGGCTGACCTTGGGATTCAATTGCACCGCTTCGGTCAAAACCTGCAGTGCTTCGCTGTTGTTTCCCTGATCCAGATCGAGCATTCCCAAAGCCAATTTTGCTGGAAAGTAAAAGGGATCAATCTTTAGGGCGTCATGCAACCGATCGCGCGCCTCGCTCGACTTCCCCAGGCTGTTCAAGCATTCTCCGGTCAAAGTCAGCACCGCTGCAGACGGTTCACATTGCTCGAGCGTCACCAACGCTTCTGCTGACTCATTTCGTTTCATCTGGCATTCTGCCAATTCGGCCAGAACCTCGGGTTGATTGGGATCCCGCACCAGCGATTCGCGATAGTACTGAACCGCTTCGGAATAATTCTCGCTATCTTTCGCAATCAGACCAAGCAACCGCGTCGGCCGCGGGTCAGCCGGAGCTTCGACCGAAATGCGTTCCAATTCTTGAACGGCGTTGGAAACAGCACCGAGATCATAGTAGGCGGCAGCCAGCCAGCGTCGGGCGTCTACACAACGTTCATCTCGTTGCAAG
>CBIHQO010000817.1:0-3292 GCA_966211735.1 uncultured Schlesneria sp. | reverse complement strand
CCCCCCCGCGCCTGTTATTGTGAGTCCATCGACACGCGCGGCTCTACAGGAGCCTCGCCCTCCCAAAAACAAACTCGCGCAATGTCATTTCGAATTGAACGGATAGGTACCGATTCATTGCCCGGCTATAGTGCTTTCGCTTGAAGGCGGTGTCATCGTCAGTGATTCGAAATTCAAGACGGATAGCAGCGTGCAATGACATCGATTCCCCTGGACCCTCAATCGTTCTCAGACGAGGACTTTCGATTTCGATTGGGAACCGTTCCCGGCTCGCCCGAAGAGTTCTTCGCGTGGTCCGCTGACGCGGCAGCGGTACTCGCTGAGCGTCGAGCCTGGTTCGCGGCCGATCCATCGCGATACGCCGCCTTGCTGCCAGAAGGGGCCGCCATTGCCCAGGAACTGCTGGAATCTGTGGCGTCGTGGACAATGTTCCGTGACGCGCCAACGAGCGTTTCCTCACCAAACATCGGGCTATTCGAGCGGCTTGTGATGCTCAGCGAACAATGGGAGCCTGACTTCGTCTTGCTGGCTCCGCGCCGTCAAACGCCTCAGTTGCCTGCGAACTCGCACCGTGACGAATTACTGTTTACGGTCTCCGGTGGCTGCGTCTGTTTTCCTTCGGCATGGCGATTGACGGACAAGTTGGGACAGACCGTCGATCAAGTTCATGATCCGGTTCCTCAACTCAATTCGGCGCTCGGCTCGCAGATTGATCGCTTGCTCGCACGGTTGCGTCCAGGGAAATGCCTCGTACGGTCCAATTGGGGCGTCTGCCGTTTGCCCGAACTCAATCAACATCCCGCACGGAACTTGCCCTCTATTCAATTGCCTGTACGACTCGAAGAAGCCTGGTTACGGCGTGAAGATCAATGTCTGTTCGCGTTACCTCGTACGGGTGGCATCGTCTTCGGGATTCGCGTGACTCACACGTCCTGGCCGGACCTGTGCAGCAATCGTGCGGTCGCCCGGAGTGTCGCTCGCAGTTTGCGAACCATGCCGCACGATATGCTCGACTACAAACGACTGGCTGAAGTCCGCGAACAACTGGCGCGGTTACTCGATGACGAATGTTAAATCACAAACCATCAGATCGGAGCGACAACCAATCTGGATGAGCCAACCGCAGCTCATTTCGTGCAGCTTCCGATTCCATCACGACATCCAGACCTCCATCATACGGTTGGACAACCCAGCGACAGTCGCAGGCAACAAGCATCACATTCCGAACGACATCGTCAGCCACCAATCTAAGCAGTTGATTCAGCGGACTCGCAGGCCAGTCCCACTCACTGGCGAAGATATGCCAATAGTTGAGATCAACAGATCCATCATGGTGATGCATCGGCACGCTTCGCCATAATTTCGCACCGGGATTCAGACTGCTGCACTCAGTGTCAGGATGAACCGCTGATGGACTCTGTGAGTATCCGGGCGTAAGCAGTACCAACTTTCGCTCCAGGCCCAGAAGCTCGTTGATAACGCAGTGTTGTCGATCGATCACAGTGCGATATTCGTCCTCATTCTCCGGATAGCGCTTGGATCCCGGAAGACTATGGAAACGGACCCAACGATTGGGAAATACCTCGCGAAGCCAGTGTGCCACCGGTTCACAGCCAGGAAATTTGAGATCCCATTGAGCGAGCATGAGCCTCGACTCCATCGATGTACGGATGAGGAAGTTGGGTCGTGCTACGGAACCAGCGTCACGATCAGCAGCCGTCCATCCGTATGCCAGGGATCGCCTCCGCCGTTGCGACCCGAAAGCTGCTTGTGGAATCCATCGATCCAATCGACGCTGCCGACCTTATTGGCGTGTTGCAGATCAGCCAGGATCTTGTCTCGTTCGGCATCCACATCGGGACTGATATGGTGCGTGATCTGGCCCGTGGTGTGGCTGAGCCCTACCTTATGGTCGAATGTCGCTCCGCCAACCCACAGCGGGTTGCCATTCGCATCAAGTTCCGTCGAACGCCAGAAACGAACGTGATGACGCTTGCGAGGGTCCTCGCCGACGGGCTGTTCAAACGCTAAGTCTTGCTTGCGTCCCCAGACATACAGATTGCTGACCGGAGCATCATCGTAGGGCCGATGAAAGACCGTATCCCCAGCAATACGCACACAGCTCCTTAAAGTCAGCGGATCCGCAGGATGCCAGCCGGCAGCCAGCATCGCCTTACTAACGCTCTCGTCAGAACCAATGAGCGCGACATTCAGCGGGTCGCCGGGGATGTGATCGCTGGTCCTGGAGATCTCCGGTAAACCAGCCACGGCCGGATGTTGTCGACCCTCCGCCGCCAGCCAACCGAATGGCACGACCAGATACGCGATCGATCCATAGGCGAGCAGTGCGATAACCGTCCACCGCAACGCAAACCAGCGAAACTTGACTTCAGGCGACGGCAAGGTGGCTGGCGAGTCGGACATGGGCGGCTTTCAGGCGTTCGGTTCAAGTCAGCTTCGGCGATCTATGAATGTAACAGATCGTCGAAGCATAACCGACGCGCTACGCCGACAGCAGCAACTCAACCTATTTTGGAAAGTACCCGGCCTGAAAGTCTTCCTAATTACGCTAGCTTTCATCCAGAAGGACGGCGAATCTGCTCAATGGAGTTTCCGGCTGGCCGTTGAGTTCGGGACCGTCTGATCGAGGCAAATCCCAATTCCGGGGAGTCGCAGTCAAAGGCGCTTCAAGGACGTTCAACCACCTGCAGTGCCGGGGCATTCCCGTGCATCTCCTGCCACTTCTTCATTCCTTCATCCAGGAACGCGGCGAACTCGCCTTCTTTTCGTTCGAGGCCTTTGTACATGGACAGAATATGTTTTCCGTCTGGAGTCACCACCGCGTACGCCGGCAACGAAACATCACCAAACCACTCCGACTGCAGGTCGTTGTTTCTCTGGAGCAGACGCTTCACTTCCAGCCTATCAGAGATCTTCGGCACCTTGTCCGCGTAGAGCTGCACCAGCACGAGTTTTTCCAAACGCTTGTGGATATCTGGTTGAGCCATCTTGATCTCCATCAAGCGACAGTTCACGCAATTCACGCCCGTGAAGTCGAAGAGCATCGGACGATTTTGCTTCATCGCATGATCGATCCCTTTGTCGACATCCAGCGTGAACCAAACGCCATGATGCGCCAGAACTGGCTCTGGCAGATCCGTCGGAGGCGGCCCCCCCTTCTCGACGGCGGCTTCGTTCTCAAATCGCGGCGGCGCGAAGGCGATGATTTGTTCCATGATCCAGCCGCCACCGCGTTCGTGAGTGATTAAGCCCACCGCCAGGTTGCAACTGA
>CBIHQO010000816.1:0-3295 GCA_966211735.1 uncultured Schlesneria sp. | reverse complement strand
GCGAAGGTCTGATCGATCAGTAGCTCGCCGTTACGGAAAACGCATTGCAAATGATCGAGCCGAGGATCGGTCGCGGGGACCGTTATGAACTCGGTTCCCTGCTCGTTGGTGCAAGAGACTAGCTTGAACCGGCCGGACTTGGATTTCTTGCTCTTGTCAGTAATGGGTTGTTTGAACACATCCCGCTCTTCATCGCCTACGGTCACCGAGGAGCACTTGAAGGCGAAACGCTGCGTGTCCCGGTTTAGCTTCTGGAGTAGCCCACCCCCGGATCCGAAGGCGATGTTGTCGGCTGACCAGTTGGCCTGTTCCATGGCGTTCAGGATCAGGCCGAGCATCTGGATGTCGATGCCGTCGCCCTGGATGACTCGAACCTTGGGATGCAAGACGCGATAGCCCTTGGCGTTGGTCGTGAAGCCGAATTTGTCACCAAGCAGATCGAGGACTTTGACGACGGTGGTCGGGGGATCACCCGAATCAGGGCGTACGATCAAGACACCATCTCGTGCCAGCACTTCGTTCTTGAGGACGCCGCCCCAGATGTTGGCGCAGCAGTTGAAGATGTCGTAGCTGTCGCTGACGACGGCGACGAGGCCGGTGGGATATTGCGTCAACATATTTCGGCAGGCGTCGACTTCGTGGTCCTTGCCCCACGACGTGATTGTGCTGTGCTCGGCGGCGGGAATCGAGAAGCCGGCGCAGGGTTCGCGATAGAACTGGCTGGCCAGGACTAACGCGGAGACGTTGTCGGTCCCTCGGAAGTTAACCAGGTGGGCCGCTCCGCCGAGAGCTGCCTGTTCCGGGCACGTGACACCACGGAAACCGAAGTCATGCAGCTTGAAGTCAATGAGGGCCGCATCGCCGGTGTTGGCCAGGGCGCTGCGGATGATGTTCTTCATCGCACGGCTGTGAGTAGCGACGGTGGACGGATACCACACCTGGACGAGTAACGATTCCAGGTAGTTGGTCAGCCAGTACGAATTGGGGTCGGTGTTTTCCACCGTCATCAGGACGTTGGATGCTCCAACGATCGTCCCTTCTGAAACCGCTTTGATTTCGACGGGGAGCCGCCCGCCGTGGCGGTTGAGGATGTATTCCCAGCCCGCGCGATTGAAGACCTGTCCGCCGAAGTGACGGTTAAACAGTTGTTCGGCCTGGTTGATCTTGTCCTGCGTCACGACGGGGCCGGCCAGATACTGTTTGAGCCAGTATTGCAGGCCGAAGAAAGTGGTCTCAGGGTAAGCGGACCCCAAACGGGACTCAAAATACGAGTAGACTCGGCTGGTACCGGGAGGATACTGCTTGTAGTGGCTGACCTTGTAGCTGTCGGTCAGCCAGCAGATGTTGTTGAGCCAGTCCATTCCGGGATTCCTTGGCGGCGGATGGAATTAGACGAGAGGCGCGAGCAGGCTCGTTCGCACTTGATCCGCTCGTTCGGCCAAGTCTTGAGCACGATCTGGACCGAGATGCTTGTGGACCCAGGCATAGCCCGGCGAGAGTCCTGAGCAACGTTTCATGTTGTGAGAATCGGTGGCCAGGATGGTTTCGCGGTGAGTTCTGAGAAAGTGTTCTCCAAAGGCTTTTGCTTCAGGGCCGAAATTGCCCAACAGTGAATCGACCGTGATCTGGATCCATGCCCCGGCATCAACGATCCGTTGCAAGAGGGCGGGTTGTTCTCGAAAGAAGATGTGGCGTTCGGGATGAGCGACGATTGGTGTCATGCCGCGATCACGAATCCACTCGATGAGTTCGACGGAGTCCGCTGGGAAGAGTGCTTCCTGCCAACTGAATTCCAACAACGTGAAGATGTGGCGATCGCCCAGGTGGCAGAAGACATCCTCTTCAAATTCACGGCGATAGATCGTCGAATCGAAGACCTGGATTTCCGAACCGGGCAAGACGGTGAGCGGGATCCCTGCTGATTGCAGTTCCCGGTTCAATGCCGCAACATGCGGCAGGATGTCGGTGCGAAGCAGGTGGATCGAACTATGACAATGCGGCGTCGCCGTGATGACCGTGACGCCATCGGCAACGCAGAACCTCGCCAGCTTCAGACTCTCGGCAAGCGACGTTGGTCCGTCGTCAACGCCTGGTAAGATATGGCAGTGCAGATCAATCATTGAATCGGTCCGTCGATTGAATGGAATTTCCTCATTCCGGCATTGGCACCGTACGGCGCGAACGGGCGCGTCACGATTGTAGGGGTGCCGTTCGGCATGTGCGAGCGGTTCTAGCTTTCAAACGCCTTCTGCACGTTTTTATCGCTCAGAACGACGAGTCCCCAGATTCCGAAGGGGAGTCCGAGGACGCAGCAGGGACCAAAACAGGGAACCATTGCCAGGACGCAGGCCGTTCTGGCCAAGTTTAAGCTGCGAAGGCTCTTCATCCGCGCTGCGCCGAACAGCACAAAGACGTTGACGAACTGGACCAGCACATTGATTGCAATCCGGATCGAGATCTGAGTTTCCTTGGTCATCCCGACCGGTTCCGGCAAATCGTTGGCCACGCCACTGGCCAATAGCCACACGCTGAAGGCCAGCGCGAGCATCAGCAGGCAGAGCGAGATACCGGCCGCAATCATCAGCCCGATGGCTGGCCCGGAAACCTTGCTTCGCACGTCAGAGATTGAGTCGTTCACCGGAATTCCCCTGGATAGCTTGGTCGTTAGTGCGCTGTGCGACTTACCAACGAAAAAACCCGGCAACGACCGGGTTTTCTCTGCGTTCAATTTGGGCACCGTCAAAGGTTGACGGAAATGTGTCTCATGACTCGTTACGGAGTATTGCCAGATTCGCGGCTATTCGCAAGCAAAGGCAATCATCTCGGGCGCGATTAGGACTCGTGGCCTTCGTCTGGTTCGATGTGCCAACCGGCTTTCACCAGGAACTCCATCCCGGCATCGTCGAGCTGGATCTCTTCTGTGTTCAGGTGCAATGCACCAGCCTCGTCGAAATAACGGTGAGTGACCGGGATCATCAGCCCTTGTTCGGGGTGAGTTCCCACGTAGATTTCATCGCCCGGGAGCGGATCGCAGGAGAAATTCATCACCGCGATCGCGGACTGTTTTCCCTTGGGGGCGTCGATCTGCAGTTCGACCTGGGCTTCAATCATCGTTGGTGCTCCTGCCTAGGATGCTCGGGAACGGCGAACACGCCGGACATCACATCCGTTTGGGGCCGTCAATCGGCTCTTTCCTCGTATCCGTCGCACGATCGACTCTACCGCTTCACGGTCGCATCAGTCCGGGTGCTGGCAAACTTGGTCGATCCGCTCAACCGAGCACTGCCTCTATCCG
>CBIHQO010000815.1:0-3311 GCA_966211735.1 uncultured Schlesneria sp. | reverse complement strand
AGCACGACATCAGCAACGACCTGGTCTGCAGCTTGAATCATGTTCGTCATCGTGAACAGCACCATCCCTGAAATAAGTATGCGTAACATTTCTGCCTTCCCGGCCTGAGGTCGATTACAACGAGACCGCCACGCTCATGATCGCTTCTTCAGTCCAGTCCTTCGTGGGACGGACTTCTTTCAACTGACCACGCGACATCACACCAATGCGGTCGCAGACCGCCAATAATTCTGTGAGATACGAACTGACAAACACGACGGCCTTGCCTTGAGCGGCCAGTTCTCCCATCAGGCGATAGATCTCCGATTTGGTGCCGACGTCGATTCCCCGTGTCGGTTCATCGAGCAATAGCACATCTGCCTGCTGATGCAACACTCGCGCGATCGCCACCTTTTGTTGATTGCCTCCAGAAAGTTCGCCGATTGCCTGTTCGGGTGATCCTGCTTTTACCTGCAGTCGCTTGATCCAATGGACAACTGCTTCACGCCGACGGCGTAAATTCAGCCATCCAAGTCGTGAATAGGGCTGCAGATAGCTGTAGGTTAAGTTGTCGGCGATCGTTCGTGCCTGCGCCAATCCTTCAGTCTTGCGGTCTTCCGAAACCAGTCCGAGACCCGCACGAATACGACTGCGGGTTGTCGCCGCAGGACTCAGTTCGGCAACCTTGATCTGACCGCTGCTGACCGGATCGAGCGCAAACAAGCATCGCAACAATTCGGTTCGCCCAGCACCGATCAGCCCCGACAAGCCCAGGATCTCGCCCCGCCTTATTTCCAGTGAGACATTCCGCGGCGATTTGACTCCGCTGACATTGTCGATCGTCAACAGGACATCACCCGGGGTGTGCGGTACGGTGGGAAACAACTCCGAGACGCCGCGGCCCACCATCAGCGACACGATTTGCGAATCGGTAGTGCCAGCAAGTTCACCCGCACCCACCGAGCGACCGTCGCGCAAGACGGCATAGCAGTCACAGACGCGGCGGATCTCCTCCAGGAAGTGACTGATGTACACGATCCCCAAGCCCGCATCGCGCAGCTTGCCGATCACGGAGAACAAGTGTTCCACATCTTGCTTCGTTAACGAACTCGTCGGCTCATCAAAGACAATCACCTTGGAATCACTCACCAAGGCCCTGGCGATCTCAACCAATTGCTGGACCGCAATCGAGAGCTCGCCGACGGGAACCTCGGGTCGCAGGTCGGGATGGCCGAGCAATCGCAGTGCTCGCTGAACCTTCTCACGTTGTGCCCGTCGATCGAGTACTGCGAAGCCGGCCCGTCCCACCGAACGGCATTCCTGACCAAGCATGATGTTGTCTTCGACCGACAAATGCGGTGCCAGGCTCAACTCCTGATAGATCATGCTGACGCCGGCCAGTCGAGCGTCGTTCGGTCCGCGTGGCGAGTAAGGTTGTCCCGACAGCAGCATTGCTCCCGAATCGGGTGAATGCGCGCCGCTTAACACCTTCATCAGCGTGCTCTTGCCGGCACCGTTCTCGCCAATCAGCGCTAGCACTCGGCCTGCGGGAACACCAAGCTCAACATCACAAAGCGCCTGTGTCGCGCCGAAGCGCTTGGAGATCCCTGTCATCGAAAGCAGATCTGGCATGATGCATTCAGCATAGACCACGGGATGTTCGCTGACCACATACGACGGCCCGCGAATCTCTCCAAGGATAGCAACATGTTTGGGGATTTGCCCACGTTTCCACCCGGATCACAAGTGTGATACCTTGCCCACCTCCGTGATTCTCATGGTGCATTTCCGTCTGTCGAACATCTTGCGTTCTGAGGAGCAACAATGACCGAGCCACTTGCCAGCCAGCCGTCTGATCCCTCCAGCGACTTCGCAGTACCTCGACGATCGTTTCTCGCAGCGACTGCGGCCGCAGTCGGTTGGGCATCCAATGCGTTAGCGCGCGACTACGGTCCGCACGTTCAACCTGTGCGTTATCCCGATCCTGATATCGTCGCCTTGGATCCACGATTCAAGAAGTACGCCATCGGCAACACCCTGATTCAGCGGGTGTATCACAGTGACCAAATGATGTGGGCTGAGGGGCCAGCGTGGAATGGGGTCGGCAAGTACTTGCTGTGGTCAGATATCCCCAACAACATCCAGTTGCGGTGGCTGGAAGAAGATGGTCATCACAGCGTGCTGCGCAATCCTGCTGGCCACAGTAATGGCAACACGTTCGATTATCACGGACGACAGATCTCGTGCGAACACGGCAACCGCCGAGTCGTTCGCTATGAACATGATGGTTCAACAACGGTGATCTGCGATCAGTACGGCGGCAAATCATTGAACGCACCGAACGATGCCGTCGTCCATCCGAACGGAGACATCTGGTTCACAGACCCTGGCTATGGCAGTCTGGTGAACTTCGAAGGATATAAGGCACCGAATGATTCGAAGCAACCTTATCAGAAGGAAGCAGTTTATCGCGTCGATGGCAAGACCTTGAAAGCCGAGAAGGTGACCGACGAGATCTTCAAGCCGAACGGTCTCTGCTTTTCCCCTGACTACAAGAAGCTCTACATCGCTGACACTGGTTCATCGCACTACGATGAAGCGCCGAAGAACATCAAGGTGTGGGATGTCTCGGACGAGAAGAAGCTGACGAACGGTCGCGAGTTCACTTCGATGAAGCTGGAGATCAAGGACGACAAGGGAGTCCAAACGAAGATGGGTTTGGCCGATGGTATTCGATGCGATGTCGACGGCAACATCTGGGCAAGTGCGGGTTGGGTCGGTGAAGGCTATGACGGCGTTCACATCTTCGAACCAAAAGAAGGTGTACGCATCGGTCAGATCAAACTCCCAGAGATCTGCAGCAACGTTTGCTTCGGTGGTACTCGACGTAATCGCTTGTTCATGACAGCGAGCACATCCGTGTACGCGGTGTACGTCGAAACGCGTGGTGCTCACATTACGTGAAAACACGCTGTTTTGCGTTCACACGTAACCCGATAGCAGTAAAGAGCTTGCCAGACGGCTTCGGGGGCTCAAGACCAAAGAAAGGAAAGAGGCGGGTGGTAAACCACTCGCCTCTTTCCTTCGTTGTAGCAATCGAGTCAGACCGAAGTCAGACTAGGCTGGGGTCGCAGCCTTCTTCTTGGCGGCCTTCTTGGTGGCCTTCTTTGCTGGGGCCTTCTTAGCGACGGCCTTCTTAGCGACCTTCTTAACGGCCTTCTTTGCTGCAGCTTTCTTCTTTGCCACGTGTAGCTCCTCTTTCCAAGAGATACTTGTGACTGTCATTGCCGTTGGCACACCGGGCTACGCTGATCGGCAGGACAAGTCACCAT
>CBIHQO010000814.1:0-3317 GCA_966211735.1 uncultured Schlesneria sp. | reverse complement strand
GGCCGCGCGGCGGAGTTTGATACTGATGCGCTGCAGAAGCTTCAACCCAAGCTGCAGGAGTTTGTGGACAAGAATGTTGTTGCCGGTGCCGTGGTTGCAGTTGGAACGCATCGTGGCTTGGAAATAGTCGAGGTCGCCGGATACCAGAACCTTTCGCAAAAGCTGCCGATGCGGCCGGACGCAATGTTTCGCATCGCCTCGATGACAAAACCAATCACTGCGCTGGCGATCATGATCCTTGTCGACGAAGGGAAAGTGTCGGTGGACGATCCTGTCGAAAAGCATCTGCCCGAATTCAAAGGTCAGATGATTTTGACCGCCGCAGACAAGGAGACCGGTGCGATCACGCTGAAGAAGCCATCGCGACCAATCACCATCCGTGATCTGCTAACGCACACATCGGGACTTCCCGGGGGATTTCCTGATGGAATTGCTGACCTTTACTTTAAGCGTCAACTTACGTTGGGCGAAGCAGTTGCCATCAGTTCGCAACGCCCGCTGGATTTCGAGCCTGGGACGAAGTGGTCTTATTGCAATGCCGGAATCGACACGCTGGGGCGAGTTGTCGAAGTGGTCTCGAAATCCACCTACGAGGACTTCCTGCAGAACCGCATCTTTGAACCGCTGGGGATGTGGGATACGACGTTCTATCCCACCGACAACCAACTGACTCGGCTGGCAGGACTGTACGACATCAAAGAAGGAAAACTGCATGATGTCGGATTCCAGTTGCTCGGTCCCACCAAAGGAGCCAAACATCCCATTCCGGCAGGTGGCCTTTATTCGACCGTCGAGGATCTTGGCAGGCTGTATCAGGTGATGTTGCTTCGCGGCGCGATCGGCGAGTTGAGAATCGTGTCAGAAAAAAGTGTCGCCGAAATGACTAAAGATCAGGTCCCTGGTTTGACGGCCGGCTTCACTCCCAATATCGGCATGGGGCTTGGCTGGCAGGTGACTCGTCAGCCCAACGGCGTTCACGCGATGCTGTCGTCCGGAACGTTTGGCCATGGTGGCGCCTTCGGGACACAGGGGTGGATCGATCCCGAAAAGGATCTGTTTGTGATCCTGCTGATTCAACGCCTTGGGATAGCGAATGCCGATGCCTCTGACATTCGCCGGGAAGTACAGCAACTCGTCGTCGATGCGATTGAGTAATCATTCCGTTGGAAGAGTGGTGGCGGCGCAGTAATTTGAAGTGCGGAGCATTTATCTGATGCTGAATCGTTCTTTTGCGATGGTCTCTCATCTCGCCCTCGCGTTGGCAATCAGCGTGACCGTGGCCCAGGCCGCCGATGGTCCTGATTATGGCCGTGACGTGCGGCCGATTTTGTCGCAGTTTTGCTTCAAATGTCACGGCCCGGACGAGACGAAGCGAGAGGCGGAACTGAGGCTTGATCTTCGTGAAGAAGCGATCAAGCCTGCCAGTTCGGGGGAAAGGCCGATTGTTCCCACCGAACCCGCCGCCAGTGAACTGATCCGACGCATTCTTTCGACAGACGGCGACTTACAGATGCCGCCGCCATCGGCGAAGGCGGTGCTGTCGGATGCTCAAAAGAAGACGTTACAGGATTGGGTGGCTGCCGGTGCCGAATACAAGCCGCATTGGTCTTTCGTTCCACCACTCCGACCAGTTGTTCCTTCAGTCGCACAAGGAAGTTGGCCTCGTAACGGCGTCGATGCGTTGATTCTGTCCAAGCTTGAGTCGGAACACCTCGCGCCATCACCTGAGGCGGACCGCACGACGCTGATTCGTCGAGTTTCCTTGGACCTGATCGGTCTACCTCCATCACCTGAAGAAGCGGACGAATTCCTGAATGATCTGGCGCCTGATGCTTACGAGAAACTTGTTGACCGCCTGTTGGCGTCACCCCACTATGGTGAACGTTGGGGGCGGCGCTGGCTGGATCTGGCGCGTTACGCCGATAGCAACGGCTACGAAAAAGACCGGACTCGATCAATCTGGCCGTATCGCGACTGGGTGATCAAGGCGTTGAATGCGAACATGCCGTTCGATCAATTCTCGATCGAGCAGTTGGCAGGCGACATGCTGCCTGCGGCGACGCAGGATCAACGGATCGCAACCGGATTTCATCGCAACACGATGTTGAACGAAGAAGGGGGCATCGATCCGCTGGAGTTTCGTTTCTATGCCATGACCGATCGAGTGGCTACCACGGCGACCGTCTGGCTGGGGCTGACGTTGGGGTGTGCACAGTGTCATACGCACAAGTACGACCCGATCACGCATCGCGATTACTACAGCTTCTTCGCACTCTTGAACAACGCGGATGAACCAGAAATCGATGTCGTTCAATCCGACATTCAATACAAGCGGCAAGAACTGGAACGAAGAATTGCGATGCTGCAGGCGGATTTGCCCAATCGGTTCCCGTTGCCCGAGGAGTTCGATTGGACGACTTCCAAGCCAACGGTCGCAAAATCAGCCAACGGAGCCAAGCTCGAATCGAACTCGGACGGAATCGTCTTTGTTTCCGGTCCGACGCCTGAGACGGACGCTTATCAAATCGAATTCGAAAGCGACCTTTCCGACGTGGTCGCCATCCGACTCGAAGCGCTCAGCGACCCAAAGCTTCCGAGCAAGGGTCCCGGCCGCACGCCGCATGGTAACTTTGTGCTCGGCGAATTCTCTGCTGACGTGCAGTCGCCGGCTGAATCCGCTGAGCCGCAGCGATTGAAGTTTACCCGCGCGACCGCCGATTTCTCCCAGGAGAATTTCCCTGTCGAGAAGGCGATTGACGGAGACGTGAAGACAGGCGGTTGGGCGATTGATGGGCCGGGAGAATGGAACGTCACTCGCACTGCCGTTTTTCTTGTGGAGCAGCCAGTCGTTACCCAAGGCAAGCCGGCACGCTGGACGTTTCGCCTGGAACAACAATATGGCAAGCAGCATACCATCGGCAAGTTTCGAATTAGCCTTGGTCGCCGCAACCCGTCCGACGCAGGCAGCGAAGGCGACCGCCGACGGGCTGCTCGCGGCCTACCGCACGGTCGGCGCGCAGGCGCTCGCCTCGTGAGTGCCGCCGACGTCATCCGCGCCGCGCTGCAGGAGGCGGAGCTCGACTTCGCCGAGCCGCAGCCGGAGCAGTTCGTCGTCAAGCTCCCCGGCACCCACAAGCTGTTCACCAACTGCTGGCTGGTCGTGGGGCAGCACGGCCTGCTCGTCGAGGCGTTCGTGTGCCGGCAGCCGGACGAGAACCACGAGGAGTTCTACGCGTTCCTGCTGCGCCGCAACGCCAAGACCTACGCGGTGTCGTTCGCGCTCGACAAGGCCGGCGACGTCTACCTCGTCGGCCGGC
>CBIHQO010000813.1:0-3320 GCA_966211735.1 uncultured Schlesneria sp. | reverse complement strand
GACGGCGCCAGCATCTCACTGAACGAAGAGATCACCAACCCCAGCGACTCCCTAGGTCGATTAAGGTTCCAACCAGTTCCCAAGGGCCGTGACGAAATACAGTTTACTCGAGTTCGGCCTCAACCCGCTTCAACGCGTCAGCGGCGTATCGAGGAAGTAGATGAGGTGCGGTACGCTTCGTGGGATCGCATCCTGCAGGCACTATTACGCGGCGAAATCTCGATGTCGCCAGTGGCCGCGTTGCAGGACTTAAAGCTGCTGCAGGACGACGGACGCTTCAATATCGTCCCCTACGCACTGCCCAGGTCACATGTCCTGATGTTCAATCCGCAAACGAAGGCACTCAACGACGGCCAATTGCGTCGCGCGCTGCTGCATGGAGTTCCTCGCGAGCGGTTGCTGAAAGAGATCGTTCTGAAAGACGTTGCAGGAGTTCATGCAAGGCTCGTGACCTGCCCGTTTGCCACGACAAGCTATGGCTACAATCGCTTGCTTCCGCAGACGGAGTACGATCCGCCGTTAGCGGCCGCGCTGGCACTAACGGGGAAGAAGCAACTTGGCGGAGTGCTGCCAGTGCTCAAGATGAGCTGCCCCAATGACCCCACCGCACGAGCAGCCTGCAGCGTGATGATTGACGAGTGGAAACGCATCGGGATTGAAGTCGAGCTTGTCGACCAGGCCTCACCGGACTGGGATCTCTGTTATCGGATGATCAAATCGATCGAACCTTTGATGGATATCTGGCCGCTGTTGACTCTGCAGGAATCAGCTCGAGTGGAAGGATTGCAGTCGCTGCCAGAGTCCACTCGCCGCAATCTGCTGGAACTGGAACGCATTGGCGACTGGACCACCGCGACGAAGCTGTTGCATCGGTTGCTCGCCAATCAGCAGATCGAAGCGCGCTACATTCCGCTTTGGGAAGTCGACGAGTTTCTCGTCGCACGCAAGAACGTCACTGGCATCCCGGCACGACCGATGCATGCCTATGACGATATTGAACGGTGGACGGTTCAGTCGTGGTATCCCCAGGATACCCCGTGATCGGGGAAGGACCGCATGAGAATTATCGCACAACATCAAGACTGCTGTGAATGGCGACGGGAGATCGTCGTTCGAAGAATCCTGTCGTTTTTTGTGCGTAGTGTTCTGCTGTGTGTCTTGTCGTTGATCTCTTGTTCCGCCGTAGTCGCAGCGATTCCGGATGAATTGCCGCTGGAACTGAAGGCTTATCAAGTTCAGACGTTGGTCGCCTTTGATACGCCGTTAATGGGAACGGACGGGCGGCAGGAACTACTGGACGAAATACGACAGACCGCTGCACGCTGTGTTGGCTCGCAATGGTCGGTGACCGTTAACGAAGCCGCTTGGTTGCAACCCGCTTCCGCAACGGGACTGTCTCGACTGAGCATGGCGAAAATCCTTGAGCATTCGCCGCCAGTGACAGATCAAGTCGACATCTGGCAAGTGGCAACCGTGCAAGCGATCGGGGCTGGCTGGCGTGTCGGTGTTCGATCCTGGCAACCAAGCGTGGCTGTCGAGTCGGAAGCCGCCAGTGTCGATTGCTCTGATCGTTCCGAACTGGCGCTGGCCGTACTTCGCCTATCGTATGCGGCCTTTCGGCCTGTCGGATTGATCGACAATGTCGAAGGAAAACAGGCCACTGTGTTGCTGCGAGCCGGGGCACTGGCCGTTCCGGATGACTCGTTTGCTCTCTCGAAAGCCGCCAAGCTATTCATTCCGGTGCTGGCCAGTCGCAAGCGAGACAAAACGATTGATCGGCTGCAAACGATTCCCTGGACATTCCTTTCTGTGACCGGAGTAGACGGTGCTCGACTGACCTGCGACGTTCATAGTGGGCTTCGTTCTGCAATTGGCGGCAAGAAAAATGGGCGAATCGAAACGCTGGCGATCGGTGTCAAATCCTCATTCCCAACCAGCCAACTGGAATTGGCTACACAATCCAGGCCATCGCTTCCGCTGGTCGCGCATCGCATCGAGTTGCGTAAGACGGGGGAAATCCCCAAACAAGATGAATCGCTCGACAACGATGATCGTCTGATCAAAGTGTTGCTGACCGATCGTCGTGGCCAGGTGGTCCTCCCGGCGGGACCGACCGAGGATGTGATCTGGCTGTTTGCGTATAGCGGTAATCACCTGCTGGCACGGGTCCCTACACTTCCGGGCATCGCAGCCACGATGAAGTTAGAAGTTCCTGATGACTCGGCACGACTGGCTGCCGAGTCCGACTTGTACATGCTGCAGGGAGAGTTGATCGAAGCGGTCGCTGCACGAAACACCGCTGCAGCCGCGGTTCGGATCGCCGTAAAGAAGAACGACGCGGCTCGGGCCAAGCAGGCTGCCACCGACTTAAAGAAGCTGCCGGACGCCCAGGTTTATCTCGATCGTGTGACCGCGATTCGCATCCCCTCGATCAAGGTAGCGCAGTCGAAAAAGGATCGGGCGGGCGAAGCTCGCATCAAGCGGATGTGCGATGAGATGACAGAATTGATCAAACAATACCTGAGTGAAGACAAACGACAGGCTGTTCTGGAGGAGTTGAAAGAGCTCTTTACGGATGACGAAGCGGCCGAAAAGCCTGTCAAGCAGGGAACTTAGCGAACACATCGGACGTCGCTGTTGCGTAAGTCCCGATTTGCGAAAATCGAGTGGTTTGACGCGATTCAACGCGGAAGTTACGATGCTCCGTCCCGAAGTGGGTTGTGGTCGGCACATTGCTGGCCCAAAGCCAGTAGGCAATTATTAACGAGTCGCCTCTCGAGGTGTGCAAGGAGTCGGCAACGTGTCAGAGATCGTGGTGAAGGATTTCCTGGAAGCAGGTATTCATTACGGACACCGGACAAGCCGGTGGAATCCGAAAATGCGTCCATATATTTACGGGCGCCGAAATCTGATCCACATTATTGACGTGAAGGAATCAGTTCGCGGCCTGTTGCGTGCAAAGCGATACCTGCAAAAGGTTTCCGCTCAGGGCAGCCTCGTGCTGTTCTGTGGAACCAAGAAGCAAGCCGCTGACACCATCCGCGAATCGGCAACCGCTTGCGGCATGCCCTACGTCGATTATCGTTGGCTGGGTGGGATCTTTACGAACTTCCGCACCATCCGCAGCCGGATGAAGCGACTCGAAGAACTCGACCATATCTTCAATTCCGGTGAAATCGAGACGTACTCGAAGAAGATGCAGTCTAACCTGTTGCGCGAGCATAAGCGTATGCTGCGTAACATCAATGGTTTGCGTCAAATGAACCGCCTGCCGGAAGCGATCGTCGAAAGCAGGGCTATCGGTATGCCGCAGGTTCAGC
>CBIHQO010000812.1:0-3321 GCA_966211735.1 uncultured Schlesneria sp. | reverse complement strand
TTGCTGAGCCCGTTCGGCCACTGTTTCTGGCTCTACGGAATCGGCCCACGATTCCCAGCGATTCGACTTCATTATTTCACTCAACTTTGCCTCTGTCAGCCAGCGGCCCATCGCTGATCGTTCGATGGGCGACCGGCGATCTAACGCCAACAAGTATTCCGTCAGTAATTCTCGATGGGCGGCTTCGATCAGCGACAGATCCGGATCCAGCGGCTGGATCTGGTGGATGTACCGCAAGCCGTCGGGTTGATCGGTCAACTCCGTCAGACTCGCCGTCAACTCTTGAATGGCGGACTCCAGCTCCCAACCACGGGATTCGCCGGTGGTTCGATCCAGTTTCCAATGAACGATGCGCATCAATTCGCCGGGTGGCGACGGCAAGCGTTCGACGGCTGCCATCATCCGCTCCAGCAAATCGTCTTTACTGGTGACGCGATCGAGCGATTGAGTGATCTGTTCCCAACGAACGGGACAAAGTGGAATCGAGGTCTGCTTGACTCGACGTTGAGAGTCCAGTTCTAGCAGCGTCACGCCTCGTGGGCCGGACTCCTCCACTGACAATCCTTGTGGCCCTTCCTGAGCGTTGATGGTGCCATCCGTCAGCGGCAGGTGAGAGGCGACGTTGTCACCGGCAGCGCAGGCCAGCCAATCCAACGCGGCGAATCGAGTTGCCAGATTGCCCCGGACAGTTTCTCGCATCGGCAAGGCCAGGCCAACGACGAAGGGTCGATCGGTGGCATGCGACGCCCGTGCAGCCAGAATATTACCGAGCTCATGTGGTTCCACTGCGGAATCGGCAGTCACTGGAAGCAGCGTGGCCAGCAGTCGTCCATGGTCGGTCAGGTCAACGGGCGTGTCGTCGGCATTGGCCAGAATCGTCACATTCTCGGGGAGTGCAGGAATATCGTCCCACGCGGCAATCGGATCCAAGCGGCCCGGTGTGATAAAGACGGGAATGGATCTCTCGTTCAGTCGTTCAAATCCGTTTCTCAGCGCGACTTCGGCCGACAGGCTGGCGACCGAGGAATCAAAGCTGTTGCCGGTAATCAGCAGGGCATCGACATCGCGCTCAATCGCGAAGCTGATCAGCCGTTCGAACGCGACGAACGTGGCGGTTTCGACGATGTCACGTACTTCATCAGTCCACGTGCCAAACTGCTGAAGCGGGCAATCAAGCCGCAAGTTCGCGGCGTGCAGCAACCGAAGTGGCTTCGCGGCCATGAGGGCATCCCTTCCGATTCACAGTCCATTCATCCTGGCCTTGTCCATCCGAACAACGCCGGTCACGCAGAGACACCATGAATGCTTTAGAACCAATGCCGCACCGTCCCTGCGCGAGCGCTAAAAGTGTACAACGGCGGCACTTTCCAGAAAACCCCGAACCTGCCTATTCTCGGTAGATCGACTTTTTCCGCAGTTCTGGGCCCAAGGTCGGTAAGCGGCTTAACGATCATTTCGTCGAGGCCGAATGCCTCAGGGCTCGACCTGCCAACGCTCCGGTCGGGACGCCCTCGTGAACCGCCGGAACACCATTCACGAAGACGAAGCGGACGCCGCTGGCATAGTGATGCGGCTCATCGAAAGTTGCTTCGTCAATGTATTTTGCAGGATCGAAGACCACGATATCCGCCGCCTGACCGGGTTTGAGGTAGCCGCGATCTTTCAGGCCGAGAACATCCGCCGGCAGTCCGCTGGCACTTCGAATCGCGTGCTCTAACGAAACGACTTTGTCTCGAATCGCGTAACGACCGACCTTGCGAGCGAAAGTCCCGTAGCTACGGGGATGCGGTCGATCGGAGCTGGGGAGATACGATCGTCCGTCGGAGGCGGTCGCGACCCAGGGCAATTGCATCGCGAACCGAACGTCCTCTTCGCTCATCGAAAAATTGACGACGGCCGCTCCGCCATGACGCACGATCTCACAGGCGATCTCCAGAGCGGGGCGATTGGCCTCATCCGCGATCTGTTTCAGATTCTTCCCCACCCAATCGGGCCGGGGCTTGTACCGCGCCAGAAACACGGCAGCCCCATCAGCCGCTCGCGTGATGTCCCGCTGAACTTCCTGCTTGATTCGCGTTCCTGACTCGGGATCGTCCAATCGCTTGATGAGTTCGTCGTTTCCGCCAGACCGAGCCCACGTCGGAAACAACGTGGCTTCGAGCGATGTACTCGAAGCGGTGTAAGGATACTGGTCCGCTGTCACGATTCGTCCTTGTTCGCGAGCCGCTTGGATCAAAGCCGCCGCCTGACGAATCAGCCCCCAGTTCTCAGAGCCTGATGATTTGAAATGCGAGATATGGACCGGCAGTTTCGCCGCTTCTCCGATTTGGATCGCTTCTTTGACTGCCGTCAGCAAATCACGTCCCTCGCCGCGAATGTGGCTGGCATAGATCCCACCTTTGGCCGCTACGACCGAGGCGATCGCGGTGAGTTCATCGAGATCTGCGTAAACGCTGGGGACATAGATCAGTCCCGTGGACATCCCCCAGGCTCCGTCCGTCATCGCCTGATCCGCCAACGCTTTCATCTTGTTGATATCGTCCGCGGTCGCCTTGCGGTTGATGTTGCCAATCACCTTTTCGCGTAGCGATCCCTGCGGCAGCAGATGCGCGACGTTTGTTCCTGCTCCAGCCGCATCAACCTTCGCATAGAAGTCGGCGACGTTCGTAGGGCCACTGCCACAATTGCCGGTGACCGAGGTCGTACAGCCTTGAATTACGTAATTGACACAGGCACGTAACGTCGGTGAAACAACCTGATCATCACTATGCGTGTGCAGATCA
Source organism: uncultured Schlesneria sp. (assembly GCA_966211735.1). Taxonomy (GTDB): domain Bacteria; phylum Planctomycetota; class Planctomycetia; order Planctomycetales; family Planctomycetaceae; genus Schlesneria. Next base: position 538 of record CBIHQO010000812.1, on the reverse strand, counting down.
ATGAACCCGGGCGACACGCAGAGGCCGCGACAATCCAGAGTACGACCGACTTGTCCCAGCTTGAACTGCCCCACGGCGACGATTTTCCCATCGCGAACGGCGACATCACCAGCTTCACCTGGCAAGCCGTCGCCTCGATAAACGACTCCATGTTGCAGCACGAAATCCGCATCGATCGGCTCATCGACCGCGACAGCAGATGCGACCAGCAAACAGAACCACACCAATCCGACTTGGAAAGACTTCATCTTTAAAGTTCCCTGTCCGGGGTCGCGACACAAGCAGTGGGCGCTTCAGTTCAGACATCGTGACGCGACCCACGCCAGATTCAAGCGCTCCGCGGGCGTATCCGGGCGCACTGGCTTATTGGATAACGACGATCTCTCAAATCCGTACCTTGAACGCCTCGTTCGAACTGCAGCGACTACCCAGCGTTGGGAAGGCAAAGGGGACAGGTCCATATAAACAGCCTCACACGCAGCTTTAATGGAATCGCGGTAGGGACGGTCATTGCTGACCGCCCCCCGCACAGATCCGT
>CBIHQO010000811.1:0-3321 GCA_966211735.1 uncultured Schlesneria sp. | reverse complement strand
GTTGTTCGTCTGCGGCCGTGAAGGCATCCAGATCCTCACTCTCGACGTTCAAGACACCCACCACGTTCGTTCCGATGCGCATCGGTAGGCATAGCTTCGATCGCGTACGAGAATCGGCTGCCACGTAGCCCGGTTCTTTGCTAACGTCACCCATTCGACGAGATTTCCCGGTGATCGCCACCTCGCCAGTGATGGTTGCCCCCAGCGTCTTGTCGGGCCTTCCAACCGTCGGATCGGACATGATGAAGGAGGAGTGTGTGACAAGGGTGTTGCGCAGCGGATCCAGCATCGAAAATCCGCAGTTGTGTGAAAACCCGATTCCCGCAATGACGGGGGTGACTCGTTCCAGCACGGCATCAGCGCTGCTCGCCTCTGAACAGATCACGCCGATCTGGCTGAGAATCGTCAATTCTGTGACTCTGCGCTGAAGGGCCTCCTCCGACAGCCTGCGCTCGGTGATATCTCGTCCTTCTGGAATCAGCAGACTCACTTCGCCACGTTCGTTCCGGAGTGGTTTTAGCGAGAAATCAACATAGGCCACGCGTCCATCGGGCCGCGGGTGCTCGGCCTCAAATCGCACCATGTGACCCGCTGCGGCATCCCGAACCGCCTGACGCAGTCGATCCTGCAGTTCTGGCGAATGCGACCACCAAGGTGTTTCCCAGAAGAGTTTGCCGATCACATCCTCAGCCTGAATTCCCGCAAACTCGAGTGCCGTGCGATTCGCTTCGATAACCCGCCCATCCGTACCGATCAACCCGATGAATTGCAGGGTCTGATCGAAGATCCCGCGGAACCGCTGCTCACTGGCGACAATGGCCTGACGCATGCGTCTGTTTCTGCGAGCGATCACCAAACCGATCATTCCCGCCCAAATCACTTGGCCAATGACCCCAATGAACGGTACCTCAAGGAGACCTCGCACTCTCAAAACGTCTGTAATATGCAGCATCATGAGCGCACCGGCGGCCAGAAAAATCAGCCCCGCTGCCGTGCGGTCCCGCCTCCAGAGGCGACTGCCGCAATACATGGCGAAGATTTCGATCGAAATCGCCAGCAGCGAGAGAGGTCCGAGCCACCATCCCGGCAACCCGAGTTTCGGATTGGAGATCGTCTCGCCCCAGAACAATCGGAATTCACCTACGGAAATAACGGTGGCATTCAGAGGCACGACAAACAGGTGCAGCAGGAAAACGAGCAAGATCCCAACTGTGACCGGCCACATGAACCAGCGAGCCTGAATCTCGGCAATCAGCGAAACGCTCCACAGCCACGTCAGCATAATCAGCAGGCCGAAGGCAATTCGCCCAAAAAGATCGCCCTGGGCCTCGGCGACTGTCGCGGATGTAGCAAGTCCCATCGCGACGCCACAAGAGACCGCTCGCAACGCGCAATCTACACTGAACACGGCGAGCAGAGTTTCACGCCGCGACGATGCCCAGAGGATCAAATGATAGACCGCAGCAAAACCGAAGAAGCCGATCAACGAAGTATTGAGCAGAAAAAACGGGCCCATCGATCGATCTTTCTGTCGCTTTCACGACCTGCCATCGGCGCTGTCGGCGGTCGCCAGGCCAACACTAACAGCTCTCATCGGGACGACCTCCCTGAACTAGACCGCCACTATTTGTATCGGCTCGATCGATGATTCGCGATTCAATCAATTGAAACTACCATCAGTGCTTCATCTTTATCGAGAAATTAGACTTACAAGTCAGTTGAGTATCCTCGTCTCTTAGTTGGTCGAATGGGTTGTTGAAGGGCTCGCTTGTTGTATCGATGGCCGAATTCGCCCGCAACGCAAGCCTGGAGTTGATCGTCCCTCATCGCAGATCTCGCTCAACGCCAGTCATCACTGCCGAACCACCAGTAGCGTGAGTCACCACAAATCGGTGACGCACCAGTTAATTCGTGATTCTGCCAGCGGTCATTCTCTCGTCAACCACATCGATAACGTCATCTGAGACTTGATCAGGGATCCGTCATGTTTCGTGAACAATTGCAATCGGGCGTCGCCCACGTGGGCCTGGCATTGCGAGAGCCCGAAGAATTCGCCGCTCGCTGGGATGCGAAGCAGGTGCAGTATCCCTGGTGGGTCTGGGCATCGCTGATGGCGACTGCGATCCTCGGCACCATGACGTATGGCATGACGATGGGGCTGAGCGGTGATGTCCACGATGTCGTCAAGAAAGGACTGGCTTGCACGTTGGGGGCGGGCCTGGCCTGGGGAATTCCTCTGCCCGCTCTCTATATTCTGAACAGCCAGTCCGGCTCACAGCTCCGGGCCAGTAGCACACTGTTGGCCGCATTGGTCACGACCAGTTGGGGTGGCCTGGCCATGCTGGCCTCAATTCCAATCAACTGGTTCTTTACCGTTGCCATACCCTCACCGGGCTTCATTCTGCTGGTGAACTTAACCATCTTCGCGGGAGTGGGTGTCGCCATGACTGACGTCTTTCATCGAGTCATGCGTCGCCTGGAACCGCAGCGCGACGTCACACCACTTTGGTGGCTGATAATCGTCGGCACGATCGGATCCGAACTGTTCTACTTTTTCGGCCTGTTTCAATTCGCGTGAAAGGGCATCTGATGGACCATGACGTTCTAGAATCGTTGCGACGGAAGTTTGATGAACCGGAAGATACCGAGGGAGTCGATGTCACCGATGACGCATTCAGCGTCGAAGACGAAGCTGCTGCAACGACGGTGGACCTCGGACCATTTCCACTGACGGAATTAATCCTGAAAGACCCGGTGCGACTCGATCGAATGATTCGTGAAACAGGCCAGCAGGTGCATATGCTGCCCCGGTTGCTGGCAACATCGCTGGTCGCCTTCACTATTTTCGGCATCGCCATGACGCTGGTGTTGAGCGCCGCGGGAGTCTGGCCACACCTGACACCCATCGAGCAGTCGTTGGCATCATCACACCCCTGGCTGATCCAGTTTGAACGCCACGACACTGCCACGTTCTGGACGCCGTGGCTGAATGGCGACGCCTTTCGTCTGATCGCTGCCTATGCCATTGGACTAATCGCTGCAACGGGGATCTGCCTGCCGAGTCTGTACTTCTACGGCTTACTGGCCGGAGTTCGCATGACGATGCTCGACGTGGTCACCCAGGCCGTCAAATCGAAGGCGGTCGCCGCGATCACGTTGATTGGAATCATCCCGATCTATGCCGCGCTCGGCCTGGCCATCGCAATCTTTTCATTACCGGTTTTCTCGCGAGATGCGGTGCTGCTGCTCGGATTGCTCCTCCCATTCATCGCCGGCTTATCGGGAACCTATTCACTCTATCGAGGCCTCTCGATGCTCACA
>CBIHQO010000810.1:0-3322 GCA_966211735.1 uncultured Schlesneria sp. | reverse complement strand
TGGTACAGGCTCCTGACAACTGCTCGCGCACCGTAGAAAGTTCCGCTTGGCTGGCGCTGAGACCCATCCGCAACAGAACCCGTTGTCGATAGGACTCTGCCGCCGTGTCTGGATCGATATTCAAAACTTTCAGCCCCGGTGCATTGGGCACCATCGTGGGAATGTTGCGAAGTTCGATCCCCAGCATTTCATCCAAATTCGATGCCGCGTCCGTGCTGACCAGCAGAACCTTTTTGCCGGCATCAGAAAGTGTCAGCGCCACGGCTGTCGATAACGATGTTTTTCCAACACCACCTTTGCCAGTGAAAAACAGATGTCGTGTCGGGTGACTCAATAAGGTAAGTGGCGTTGGCCGCAACCATTCGCGAACAGTCTCGTGTGTGGGTATGCCGCCGCTGTGCTTGATCTCCCCGTTGATCATCACGGCAGGTGTCGCTGTCACCCCATGCTGGATGATCTGATCCGGATCGGTGATTTTCGTTATTGTCACCGGAATGCCCATGCGTTTGGCCTCGCATTCGATACGTTGAATTGTCGATTCGCAGCGTGAACACCCTTTACCGAGTACCGTGATCTCCATCCTCGATCCTCTGGAAAGTCGTTACCCATGGCTCATTTGATGTCGGCGGTGCCTTCATTGCGGTCGTGACACGGCTCAAACAAAGTTACCGCAACCTACTTCGCAAATACCTTCGCCATGACCTTCAACCCCATGTCCATCGCCTCCCACGCAAAGCCAGCGTGGAACGGCTTGCCGTTTCCGAATCGCCACGGCAGATAGAGGCCAAGTACGGTCTTCCCCATTCGCCAGATGGGCGAAACACCAACCTTATAATGCTCGGTATCTTCCGTATCCACAGCAATGGGTTTGTCTGGATTGCCGGTGTACTTCAACGGAACTTGTGCAAATGTGGCTTTGTTCAACTCCTCCATCACGCACATGCTCATAGGCTCAAAATCCACGGTCGGCTTCTTACCGAGGATTTCCGCTGAGACGTGATCCCCGGCCGCGTCACCCTGAAGAAGAGCGAGGAATGCTTGCTTGATCGGGAAATTCGCAGCATCGCCAACGGCAAAAATGCGATCCTGACCACGCACGCGGCGACTGTCGTTTTCAACTTCGATGAATCCTCGATCCGTCGACGGAAGTTGTTCAAACAATGTCGAGGCCACATACGGCGGAAAACTCACAAGCACGTCGTAGGACAATTGTTCACCATTTTGGAATGAGATCTTTCCTGGCTCGATCCCTGTGACGACGTACCCGGTGTGTCCTTCGATGTTTCGCTTGCGAAACTCATCCGTGACTACGGTGTTGAGCCTGGGGCCAAATGCCTCGATGTATGCTTCTTCTTTCGTTGCGTAGATTAGATCCACATGGTCGCGACATCCACACTGCCGAAGATGCGTGTCGAGCATCATGACCATCTCGTAAAGTGGTCCAGAACATCGATTGTTGGGCGGAATCAGGAACACGAACCGGGTCCGAATGTTTCCTGCAGCTCGCTCTTGCGCCCAGGCAATTCGATCTCGAAGGCGCAGCATGTCGTCTGGAGTCCAGACCGTGATGGCATGCTCATACAGCCCTGGTATTTCTTTCGACCGCATTTTTGCGCCCGTGGCGATGACCAGATAGTCGTATTCGAGATTTCCGCTTCTGGTTATCACCGCGTGCTTGTCGGGATCGATACTCTCGACAGTCGAGTTGACGAAGTGGATTGACTGCTTCTTCAAAGGAGACAGCAAATCGACTTCGAACTTCTCGGGTGCCTGACCGAATGGGATATAGATTGTGTTCGGTTTGAAATGGAACTTTGGTTCGTCACTGACAAGTGTCAAATCCGCGTGGTCGCCAAGTTTGTACTTGAGATAGAACAGCGCTTCGAGTCCTCCGAAACCGCCACCCAAAACCATGATGCGGGGCTTTGTTGTCATCGGCGACTTCTCCGTTTAGCGGTCTTGGGCGGACTAATTGAAGGTACATTCCACACTAGTGGTGTACGCAGTCGTCTCGAACAACGAAGCAACGACTGTGCCACGACGTGCCGATTACACTTAATGCAGTTGTCGATTCTCGTAGCGTGGATCGACGGGTATTCAGATCATGCGAGCAATGCCTCCTTTGCGGTCGTACTTCATAGTCTGTTCGTCTTGCTGTCAGCCGATAGCGTGTTTGCGGTGAACAGCGAAGACCGGACTATGGTATTGATCGCATTACGATCACGTGGAAAGAAATCGCCGGGCTATGAAGGAACCTGGCTTACTTGCTTCTGAATTGGCGATAGTCGATAACCCCGCGGACCAATCTAAAGTGCTGAAGGTGCATGTCGAGCGAGTTAGACAGGTGGCCAGGAGCCTGTGCAAGTCTGCTTGCTTGGCATGAGGACGGCCGCCGATGGCGTCTTCAGAGAATTCTGTAACCTTTTTTCAGACTGTGGATCAATGCTTGCATGGTCTGGCATGACGCCACAACCCTGCGTATCGAAACGGATGAACCGTACGTTGTTTTGTACGCGGATCGTTTGTGCGTCAGGCTGTCGGCGAGCGTCCATGCCGTTCCACTGATCTCCAAATGACCAATTGATACTGTTTCCATGGACAAAAGGATTTGAGATGAGACTTCAGAGGCTGATTGTTCCAGGCATGTTTGTCATCCTCGGCCTTGTTGCGAGCGCCGATGCGGTTGAACCTACGAAAGACTCGCTGGATGTGGTGAAGCAAAGAATAGTAGAAAAGAAGGCCGTGCTGCTCGACGTTCGAGAGAGAGACGAATGGGATGATGGTCGCCTCAAGGACGCGATCAACTTGCCGCTCAGCGTGATTGAAAAGGGCACCTCCGCCGACGACCTCGAGAAGATTGCCGGGAAAGATACGATCATCTACCTGCACTGTGCTGCTGGCGCAAGATCACTGGAAGCCGCAAAGCGTCTCGTGAATACAGGACGTGACGTGCGTTCGTTAAAACCCGGTTACGGCGCTCTGGTGAAAGCCGGCTTTCCCAAGGCCAAGCCATAATCGCCGAGCGCAGCGATCTCAACACCGACAAATCGAGAACCGACAAAATGCAAAGCGGAAGTTTGTTAATGCCGAGTGTCGTAGTCGTTCTGCTGGCGATTGGATGTCAGCCTGCCCAACCGACGCCAAAGGTGGAATCGTCTCATAACCCGAACAAAACTGTATCGCCCGCGACGGCATCCGACCCAAAAGAATTGGCGGTCACAGCGAAAGACGCATTGTTCAAGAAGCTCTCCACTCGCTTATCAGAGGCGATGGGGACTGGCGGTCCCGCCGCGGCCATCGAGGTTTGTAGCCGAGAAGCTCC
>CBIHQO010000809.1:0-3325 GCA_966211735.1 uncultured Schlesneria sp. | reverse complement strand
ACGATCCGACCGGACAGCTCGGTATCGGCTCTTTCCCCTTTGGTCAGCCTGAAGGGAGTTCGGTTCTGAATCTCTTTCTGGATCGCTTCGGTGAGTTGGTACTCCAACCCGCGCCGCTGGGTATCATTTTCGAAGATGGGGACCGACACCGACTTGATGTCAGGACTGAAGCCATTTCCGACCGTGTAGCCGCAGCCGGACAGCAGTAGTCCACATAGACAACCGCCAGCGATGACCAAGCGAGGCAGGCGCACCTTCGCCGTTCGACCTTCGGAAGAAGGTCGATTCGTTATCGTCGCGAGGTGTCGTCGATCATTCATACAAGTCGTGCCAAACTGGCAAAGTCAGTTTCAGTCGATTAAATCGGCCTTCCCGGAAGGTTCGTTCGCTTCCAGCTTCTTAGCATCGGTGTCAACTTCTTCGGGCAACCTTCGCGGAGCCGGCCAGAGCCACGAGCGCTTGCGTGGCTCCTTGTCGCTCGATTCGGCACTCGCACCATCTTCAGGCATTGGGGTATCGTCTTCTGATTCGACCGGGGCCGATTCTGGAGCGGTTCGTTTACGGAATGGTTTCGTGATCCGCTTGGGTGATTCTTCCTTTTTGTCGCTATCTGCGTAGGCGGCTTTCCCCGCTGCATCCGGTCGTTGCGGCACTTCGATTGGATCATCCGGGCGAATACCCATCGCCTGTTTCCAGAGCGGCCCCTTCGGCGGATCAACGGGCCGCAACAAGACGGCACCACTGAGATAGTGTGGGCCCATCTCTTCAAGCAGCTTGCGGGCCTGTTCGGCTCGCGACGAATCTGGATAGCGACTCATCAACTGGTGCATTTTCACCGCGGCGGCTCGCTTGTTTCCTTTGCGCAGCCACAATTGAACTTCACTCCATTCGCGTTCTGCTTTGGCCGCTTCGATCTTGGCGAGTTCGTCCCGCAAGCGATCGGCTTCCGGAATATTGGGGTACAGGCGGATCGTACTTTCTTTCAACATCTGCGCGTCGGACAATGTCTTGCCGTCGTACTCGGATCCCTGATACGACATCAGCTTCACGTGCGAGCCGATCAGGAATGCATCCCGCAGATGCGGACTGTTGGGGAATGTTTCTCGCAGCATGCGGAAGTAACGATCCGATTCGATGTAGTTCCCTTTGCGGGCATGGTGGCTGGCCACCAGCATCATCGCATCGTCGGCCAAAGGTCCGGTCGGGTCGTTCATCCAGATCGCTTGCAGAGCGGCCACGCCGTTGCCGGGGGCATCAAACAGCGGACGTTCTTTGTTCGTGAAGTTAGGCACATACACCGGCGTGCGGTTCACCTTCGGCGGCTCTTCTGCAGGAAGTCGTTTTCCAGGTTCCTCATAGTCGACCTGGCTGATTTCACCGAGCTTGGCAACTTCGGGGAAGTCCAGCCAGATCCGGCCGATCTTGAATAGTCGTTCAGAAACAACATCCAGATGGCGGGTCGAAGGAAACTCTTTCAGCAGGATCGCATAGGTATCGTGTGCTTTGGAGTAGTGTTGCTGCTGAAAAGCGGACTCGCCCTGCATGAAGAGCGCGTCTTCGCGGATATCATTCTTTTTATATTTCTTGGCAACGTTCTTGAAGGCTTTTTGAGCCTCCGCGTATTGCTCGTCTTTGTACAACTCGGTGGCGGCGAAATAGTCGTCCGTCCCCACCAGCGGCGGCAACGAACCATCCTCACTATCGTCGGCACTGGCCTCCTGCCGTTTCGCCCAGAAAATATTGCGCATCCGGCGTTCGGTCGGTCCCTGGACCTTCGCGATATTCGGAGTGGTATCCTTCATCAACGCGTACTTTTCCCACGGCGTCACACAGCCGGGAAGGGCGTTGAAGAGGAACAACACGGCGATCACGCGCCAGGGCCGTGGCCCTCGCGGTTGCGTTCTCACGTCAGTCGCATCACCGTGTTTCATGGTCATCCGTGACCGAAGTGTGGCAGGCCGAAAATGGTCTTCAGCGTACCGGATCATTCGTTAATCAGCCCGAGTCAACATCCTGTCGTCGGGCTTGGCTCTGCTGCTACTTGAACTCAACTCAGGTACTTCAACATCTTGGGCCGACGCCCCAGGACATGCGAAATTGCCGCCGTGGCAATCTGTCGGATTTCCTTGATCTGTTGTGGAGTCAACGTCAGTCGACGCCACGCCTGATCACTGTCTCCGGCAAGCAATCGCAGGATCGCTGCCGAACCTGCATGAATCTTGATCTGGGTATATTCTTCGTGCTGACACTCAGGGCAAATCAGGCCACCCTGATTGACCCAGAATCCAAACGTCTGACCTTCGGTAAGGGGAGTGCCGCAGCCGGCACAGTTCTCAAAGTCGGGTAGTTGACCTATCTCACGCAGCACAACCATTTCGAATCGCAGCACCGCGATCGGCGTGGTCGCGCTAGTTTTAAATGATTCCAAGGCATCCTGAGCGGACGCGTAAAGTTCGGGATGGGGATCGTAGTCTTCAGTCAGTGCCAACAGCAGTTCGGCAACGTAGTAACCAGCGTAAAGGCAAGCGAGATCCCGTTCCTCCGGATGAAAGCGATGCACGAGCTTCGCTTCCGTCAGCAGGTCCAAGCCAGACGTGCCTTTACGAATGAACACTATCTGACACGTCGCAAGCAGGTCAAGAGCGGATTCGAACGGGCCTTTCAGCCTGCGACCCCCTTTGGCGAGTGCCGAAATCTTGCCGAATTCCCGCGTGAAAATGCACACAATTCGGCTTGTTTCACTGAAATCCGTCACCCGTAACATCAGCCCTTCGGCCTTCTCACTGGACATCAAATCGGCTCTGTCTAAAAAGGAGCACCCGGACAATCACAAAGCATAGTATCGCGACTTACGGCGATTCTTGCAGCACCGGTTGATCGAATCAGTCGATCCCACCACGATCAAATGGTTCCAGGTGAGCCGCGCTGGGTCAGCACGCGGACCCAATCCACGATCCGTTCACGTGCTTCGAGTGCAAATGTCCCGCGGAGACGCGCAGAGAGTCCGACGAACCACCTCCGCCTGGCGATAGAAATGATCTCGCCGGCTCAACAGTCCTGACAGCGGCAGTCGATTCCACGTCACCAGCTCGACGAAGCCGGTGCCATCATCGAACTTGATGCAAGCATGTAATCGCGAGTCTGCGGCACGGCGTGGCGGTCTTTGGCCAGTTGCATCTGGAAGACCATCCCGCTGCCATGACGGAACACCATCTCGGCACAGGCGAGGTAAAACTCCCACATCCGGCAGAAACGTTCGTCGTACAGCTTGGCAACTTCCTCGCGATTCGCCTGGAAACGTTCGGCCCAGTGGCGCAGCGTTTCC
>CBIHQO010000808.1:0-3361 GCA_966211735.1 uncultured Schlesneria sp. | reverse complement strand
TCATCTTCGACTGTCTCTGCTGCCTCAGCCGGCCAATGGGTTCGTGCCTTCGTTGCGATCGGCCTGGCCGTACTACTCGCGTCGAGTTGCCTGCAGACATGGCTTTCGTCTCGAGTGCTCACATCCAACTTCATCAGCCCGGCTAGTTGGATGTCACTCGTCGGTGTCCAAGGTGGCCCAAGCGGTACGCCTGACGAGGCTGCAATCGAATTCACGACCATCGTGGCGATCGTGGCCGCGATGGTCGTGTCGACCTGGATCCTTGGTTCAATCTGGCTCGCACGTCGGACTGGCCGAAGCATCGCCTCGGCGCTGGTTTGTTGGGGGTTGTGGGGGTCGCTGTGGTGGTGCCTGCTTGATCTCTGGGAATGGGCCTGGATCGGTGGCGGTCTGATCGGTTGGCAAAGCCTGGTGACGTTTTTGACTGTGACGCCGCAATTCTGGTTGGCGTTCTGCGTGAGTGGTTGCCTCACGACACTGATTTGTCTCAGTATGAAGCCTTCGCAGTCGGCAGCCAATGTGACATTGGAATCGAGGCCACGAACCTCAACTCGGTGGCTCTGGCTGGCCTGCGGGCTATACATCGTCATTTTCACGACGATGAACTGGCGACTCTATTTCAATCTGCTGATCCCCCATGGCGATTCCGCGATGTACGAGGAACATTTGTGGAATGTCCTGCATGGGAAAGGGTTCCGCAGCTACCTCGATCAGGGATTGTTCTGGGGCGAGCATATTCAGTTCGTACATCTGTTCTTGATTCCGATCTACGTGTTTTGGCCTTCGCACTTGTTGCTAGAATTGGCTGAATCAACCGCGCTGGCGCTCGGGGCGTTCCCCGTCTACTGGATGACGCGACGGCAGTCGGGATCTGACAAGATCGCGCTCGCAGTGTCGATTGCCTATTTGCTTTATGCCCCGATGCAGTTCCTGGACATTGAAATCGATCTGAAGACGTTCCGTCCGGAAGCCTTTGGTATTCCCTTGTTGTTGTTGACACTCGACCAACTGGAACGCCGCAACTTCCGCGGGCTGCTGATTGGCATGTGCATGACGTTTACGGTGAAAGAAGACTACGCGCTGATTTTTGGTCCGCTCGGCCTGTGGATCTTCGCTCACGATCTCTGGCAACGTCGAAGCCAGGCAGGTGTTCAAGCCTCCAAAGTGCGCTGGTGGCTGGTCGGAATTTCGATGAGCGTCGGCAGCGTTGCCTATCTGTGGGTGGCAACGCGAATTGTTATGCCCTGGTTCCGGTCAGGAGCCGAAGTGCACTACGCTCGCTATTTCGAAAAGTTTGGTAAGACCCCCGAACAAATCGTTCAGACGATGATTACCCAACCCGGCTTGCTGTTCGGCGAACTGATTTCGACATCAACGGTTTTGTACGCGTTGGCGATGCTCGCGCCGGTCGCATTTCTCGCGTTGTTTTCTCCCGGCCGGCTGGCAGTCGGGGGGCCCTTATTCGGCATCCTGTGTTTGAATGAGCTGGCGAAAGATCCCCGCCATCAGTTCCACGCTCCGTTGGTCGCGATCGTCTTCTGGGCTGTCGCCGCAGGTATCCCAAACGCAATGGAGTGCTTGAAGATTATCGTGGGTCGCCTGTCAGAAGTGACCTTATCGCCCGCGTTCTCGTCCACGTTAATCAGATCGCTGCTGGTAACCACCGCGCTGGCGACCAACTTCTTCTTTTCGCTCAGTCCACTCGGAATCTCATTCTGGGATCCTGGGTCAAGCTGGTTCTGGCGAACGCTGTATGGTCCCAGCCGACGTGCGGCTCTGTTTGCTGCGGTCCCTTCACAGATTCCGGCAACTAGTCGTGTTGCTTCCACCGATTTCGTTCATCCACGGTTCACTCACTACGACCGTTCGTACGACTACAGTGGCTATCGCCGCAAAGTGAGCAACTACGAGCAGCACGTTCCCGAAGACACCGATTTCATCGTGATCGACACGCAGCATCGCTACAGCGAAATCAAGCAGCCTTCGGAAGTTCCCGAATACCGCGACCACCCCGAGCAGTGGGAACTGTTGCCTGATCAAACCGAGGGGTTTTTCATCATTCTGAGGCGAAAACGCTGATCATTAGATCGGCACCCGTCTGCATGAGCGTCCTTCTGCAGGTTGATTTAGAAGCATGCGGATCACACGTACTTCGGAATCTTCGGCTCCGGAACTTCGTCCAGCAGTCGAGCGATGACGGTCTCCGATGTCATCCCCTCAGCCTGAGCCTGAAAGTTCGTCGACAGGCGATGTCGCAGCACGGGAATTGCGACTTTGCGGATGTCCTGCATGGACACGCTGGGGCGACCGTCCATGGCGGCCATTGCCTTACCGCCCGCAATCAAGAATTGACCGGCACGTGGTCCCGCTCCCCAGTCGACCATGTCCCGCACAAACTTGGGCGAGGAAGGATCGCCAGGCCGAGTGGCTCGAACCAGTCTGGCGACGTAGTTGATCGTCAATGGACCGGCTTCGATCGAGCTGATCTGCTTTTGCAGATAAAGAATCGCCTTCGCCGAGAGCACCTTGCGGACTTCTTGTCGCTCGCCGGACGATGCCGACAGAATCCGCTCCTCTTCCGCCAGGTTCGGATAGTCGACCTTCACATTAAACATGAACCGGTCGAGTTGTGCTTCGGGAAGCGGATACGTCCCTTCCTGCTCGATCGGGTTTTGCGTCGCGATCACGAAGAATGGCTCAGGCAGTTTGTAGGTCGTCTGTCCAACCGTGACTTCGTGTTCCTGCATCGACTGCAGCAAGGCCGCCTGAGTCTTCGGTGGGGTCCGGTTAATTTCGTCGGCGAGCAGAATGTTGGTGAAGACGGGGCCTTCGACAAATCGGAACTCACGCCGACCGGTGTCATTTTCATCCAGCACGTTCGTGCCGGTGATGTCGGACGGCATCAGGTCGGGGGTGAATTGAATGCGCTTGAATTGCACATCGAGGATCTGAGCGATAGTCGAGACCGTCAGCGTCTTGGCCAACCCAGGAACACCGACCAGCAGGCAATGGCCGCCGGTAAAGATCGCCGCGAGAATCTGTTCGATCACCGATTCCTGGCCGACGATGACCTTGTGCAGTTCCTCCATCATCAGTTCGCGATGCTTGCGAAACTTCTCCAGGAATTCGTCAAAGTCTGGTTTCTTGTCGGCCAAGATGACTCCACGTAATTGCTTCGAGACGGATGGCGGATAGTGACACGGACTTCCAATCTATGCCAACGGGCAGTAGATGGGAAGTTTGCCGACCTGTTCACACGTCACGATCCGAATCGCGGCGGTCGCTTTTCATTGAAGGCGGCGATCCCTCAGGGCCAGCGCGCACTCTGGGTAACATTTGGTAGTTTGGGGGCCTTGCGCAT
>CBIHQO010000807.1:0-3376 GCA_966211735.1 uncultured Schlesneria sp. | reverse complement strand
AGAAACAAAGAAGTACCTTCATCCGAGTGACAAATCCGCCAGTAGATTGCACACATCTGGTAGGACTAACCCTCTCGAATGATGATCCCTACAGCCCAAAACCACTGACCGAAGACGCGCGTGCCGAATTGGATCAATTTATGGCACAGACGCGACAAATCATCTCCGATCATCGAGACAGTACGAAGTAAGACACCATGATCAAGCGGGCCATTGCGTGACTAATCAAACTCTCTTCGCGAAACATGGACGCGGAAATACAAACCAATAGAAGGGGTGTCCAATGTCATATCGTTACCGAATCAAATCGATTATCAAATCTTCCAAACAGAGACAGAATCCGTTCTCAGCGGCGAATTACTGGAAGGAGAAATCCCCGAGGGTAATCACGTCAGTCATGTCCAATTCGGTGACAGGCGAATCGCGTTGCAGCTAAAACGGGCCGTCATCCTCGTGAACTACAAACCGAATGTCTCCCCAGAACAGAAGAGTACCTTTATTTCCGTAGTCGATCCAGCTTTCGACTGCTCACTTCTGATTCACTCAATCATTGCTAATGATGGTCCCGACGTCCCGCGGTCCAGACGAACATGCACCCCCGCGGAATTGGAACAAAGCCTTGAAGAGGGCCGGCAATACCTCGCCCAGGCACTTAAAGATTTTAAGATCCCTGATTGATGACGAGACCGTCGCAATGGATCACACTCGCGTAGCCATTGATCAAACCACAACCAACCCTCCTGCGATCAGTCAATATCGGTCCCGGCCCTGCCGGCAATAAGGAACTCATTTACTCAAAGGAGGGGCGAAATAATGTCGTATCGCTGTCGAGTCATCAATGTGATGGATAGGTCTGACACCAATCCGATTATTTCAGTGCAAATGCTGGATGGAGAATTGCACGATGGAGTGCATGAATGTCGTGTTGACCTCGCGAGCGGCTGTCTCGTACTGCAAGTGCGATTAGCAATGGTCTTCGTCAGATATCTTCCGGACGTACCAAGTCAACAGAATCGCTTTCTGACAGTGGTACACCCTACCATCGACTGCCAGACACTCGTCGGCCGTGTCCTCGCCAATGAACAACCCTATCAAAAGAAACCCTCAGCCCCGAGAGCCTGGCAATTGCCGAGCAAGCTATCGACAACGCACAGCGTGCCATCGACGAATACGATGAGAGCATGAGGGCACAGATGGGCGACGAGGCGGAAAACTAGTCTAGGGAGGGCGGCATGGCATGACCTTCGAGAGTCAATGTGCCGTGGTACTGCCTGGCCGCTTGGTGTTTGGACCGGAGTCAAGGGTAACAGGTGTTCAGGGACATGGGTGACACTTTGTTCCTACTCTGGAATGTAGGTGGCAGCTAACGTAGTCGCTGCCACCCCTTTCATCTCGCAACAAAAACTACTTCTTCGCAGGCGGAATGCTGATCTTCGTGCCGTTGCCCGCATAGCTCATCACGTTGGTTTGCAGGGTGAGGTCTTCTTCCAAGGAACGATTTGGTTTGATGCCCTGCTTTTGCAGGCTGCCGTGATACGCTCGAACGGCTTCTTCTGGCTCGATCAATCCGTCCGCGATCAGACGCAGATGTTCGATGAACGTAAGCTGATTTTCCGCCGTGTTGATCTTACGACCAAACAACGCCGCACGGCCTCCGTACTTCTTTGTTTCGTGCAGCAACTTGAACGCGTCGAGTGTCGTTCCGGCGGAACCACCCAGCACGCCGACGATCAGGTGCGGGTCATAGTGGACCAGTTCTTCCATCGCTTGCGGGCCGTGATAGGCGATCTTCAGGAATTGCGGCCGACCCGCGCGGGGAACGCCGGCCAGCGTGCGCGCAATCAGGTCGTTGATGAAGCCCGGCAGCTTCTCGGGCGAGACTGCCTTCGGGGCATTGGGGTCGAAGACTTCCAGGAAGTGTCGAAACCCCTTGCGTTCGGCTTCTTCGCGGAACTCTTTGTAAGACTGCAGCGTTTCCAGATCGCGCTTCACGTCGTTGTTGAATGTCACCGAGTACAGCCCCAGGTTCGCACCCAGAGATCGCTCTTCGAGCGAGCAGTCGAGATGCCCGCACTGGATGTGATCGATGCTGGCAGTCCGAAACGGACGCGCCGCCTCTTGGTGAATTTTGCCACCTCGTGGCAAATGAATATCCGTGGCATCGTTGGCTCGAGCGGCGGGAGTGACGGTTGAGTCTTTGAAGAGACCCTCTTCAATCGTCAGTTGGTCACTGGTGCTGGCCGACATCAACATGATGTCCACCACACCCTGCTGGACGATCTGGCGAATCTGCTCACGGAATTCGACCAGGTTTCTGAACTGAGGCGGCAGGCCTTCGACGCTCACTCGCTTCAGGCCCGGGGCAGCCATCCCGAATGCCATGTCCGCGTCTTTGGCGTCGGCAATGATGAAGTCTTTCGATCGCAGCGGATCGGCATGAATCGAACGGAGCTTGGCGTCGAGCGATTTTTCCACGGGCATCAGGTCATTCCAGAAGCAGGTTGCGAAGTCGGAGCGGCACCACAAGCTAGCAGATGCACCTCCAGCGGGCGAGCGGCCGGTCGAATCCGCAGCCCAGCATACCTGGGGGACATCAACCACAAGGCACTACCAATTAACGACTTACGCATCGACCGTGGACGAATTCCGGATTCGCTACTAAGAATTCCGGGATGTGCCTGTCCGGATTCTTCGTCGCTGTTCGTCGTCAGTCGGCGAGGGCAGCAATCACGACAAACCGCCAGACAGCCAATTCTGATCTGGGGACTGCATTTGAAATACGAATAAAGGAGACCTGATCATGACCACTCGCAATGCCGCCTATTGGACGATGACGATCCTGATCGCGTTTGCGATGCTTGCTGGAGGGATCGCCTACGTCAGCCGTCTGGACGCGGTTGTGGAGGGCGTCACCGCGCTGGGATACCCGACCTACTTCATCACGATGCTGGGAATCGCGAAGATCTCGGCAGGATTAACCGTGCTCGCCCCCCGGTTGCCCCGCTTGAAGGAATGGGCCTATGCAGGAATTACCTTCAACCTGCTGGCCGCGACGATTTCTCACGTAGTGATGGGTGATCCGGCCGTGAAAGCGATTGTGCCACTGATCATCATGAGCATCGGCCTGGCCTCCTGGGCGCTGCGGCCCGCCAACCGACGCCTCGGCCCGGCTCTCTTCGAACCTGCTGTCGCGACCGCTGATCATCGACAAATCGCAGCAGCCAACATGTAGGCGATGTCACGAAACAACGGTGTATTGGCCTTTGGGAGGGCGGGGGTGCAGGCCCGCCCGCCCAGTGGGATGACTCCCGAGAAAAAAAAACGCGCGGGAGGGGGCGCCCCCGTCCGCGGCGGCAGCAAAAAAGAGCGGCCGGGG
>CBIHQO010000806.1:0-3418 GCA_966211735.1 uncultured Schlesneria sp. | reverse complement strand
CACCCTGGAGCATCGAGCCATTGCACGGCTGGAGTTGAACGAGGTCGGGCACGTGCAGTTCAGTTTGACGCAGCCCCTGGCATGCGACCCATATCGCACTAATGCCGCGACAGGAGCGTTCATCCTCATCGACCGCGTGACAAATAATACGATCGGGGCAGGGATGATTCTGGAGGCCGGCAGTGGCCGGACTCCGGGTGACACGTGGGCTGCGGAATCCATAGCGCAGCTGAAGGTGAGCCAGAGCCTGATAGCGCCGCCCGAACGCGAGCAACGATTCGGTCACGCGCCGGTGACCGTAATTCTTGTGGGCTTAACAGGAAGCGGCAAGAGTCAAATCGCGTACGCTCTCGAACGCCGCCTGTGGGACGAGGGCCGCGCCGTGACAGTATTGAACGGCCAGAACATGCGACAAGGCCTGAATCGCGACTTGGGGTTCACTGCCGACGACCGCTCTGAGAATCTGCGACGGTCCGCCGAGGTGGCGAAATTGATGAACGACGCGGGGCTCATCACCATCGCCGCGTTCGTGGCACCACACGAGTCGGTTCGCGAGAAGGCTAAGCAGTTGATTGGCCGGGATCGCGTACTGGTCGTGTATTGCACGGCGCCGATGGAGGTGTTAAGGGCTCGCGATCAGAGCGGTGCGTATCGATTAGCTGACGCGGGCAAGATCGCCCAGATGCCGGGTGTGACCGCCGTGTTCGAGGAGCCCAAATCGCCTGACCTCGTGCTGCAAACCGATCGCATTGACGTCAACGAATGCGTCAACCGCGTCGTCGAGTTGATGAAATCGAGAGGCTATTTATCCGCTGTTGATAATGGCTCGTGAGATCGCTCTCCACCCACCCACCCACCCACCCACTACAAATCCCGAGGGACGATCAGGCACTAAGGTAGGTCAGGCTTAACGCGGCCGTGGCCGACTGATGACGCTTGTAGAGACCGCATCGCATCCCGACCGAATTGTCAGGGTGGACGGCCCATTTTGGAAAACGAAAACCAACCGTTTGGCCGGGCACCCGAAGGAAGAACCGGATCTCGGAGGCGTGACGAAATCGATCCCTCCGATTGCCGATTCCTTTTGTTGGACCCCGTTTGTTGAGATTCGCTAAATGAAGCACTTGGACTAATCGGTTCGCCGACCGAGGCTCCAGAGATTTCGCAACTTCGCACATACGTCACCTGATGCTGGCGGCCTTGTGTTCCAATCGCGAGCCGTTTGGTACAACTTCTGATGTTTCGCTGATGCCGCGATCCGCGTACGCGATCCTGACTCCGCCGCGGGGTATAGAACAACAGATGCAGGCCGTCTCGGGCCGACTGAGCAAGGAACAGTCATGAAGCGAACGGCGACTTTCTTTCTGACCCTGCTCGGTGTGATGTCCTCCGCTATCGCCGAGGAATCTGGCCAGTTCACCGACGAGCAACTGATTTTCTTCGAGTCGAAAATACGTCCGGTACTCGTGGACCACTGTTACGAATGCCATGCCGCCGGGGCGAAAATCGTGCAAGGGGGACTGCGGCTCGATCATCGTGAAGGGCTTGTCAAAGGGGGCGACACCGGTGCAGCGATCGTGGCGCATAAGGCCGATCAGAGCCTGTTGATCAAGGCGCTGAAGTACGACGGCGTCGAGATGCCTCCCAAAGGAAAATTGCCGGCGGCCGTCATCAAGGATTTTGAAACTTGGATCGCGATGGGAGCGCCCGATCCGCGCGAAGCGACTGACAATGTGCCTCGGCGAAAGATCGATCTAAATGAAGGCCGCAAACACTGGGCTTTTCAGCCGGTGAATGATTCAACGCCCCCCAACGTGAAGGACCGCAGTTGGCCGATCGAGTCGCTGGATCACTTTGTTCTTGCACGGTTAGAAGCCGCGGATTTGAAGCCTGTTGGCGATGCTGATCGTTACACGTGGTTGCGACGTGTGAGTCTGGATCTCACGGGATTGCCACCGACTCCGAACGAGATCGATGCGTTCATCCGGGACAATTCTCCGCGCGCGTGCGAAGCGGTCGTCGATCGGTTGTTGGCTTCACGAGCCTTCGGTGAACGTTGGGCGAGGCACTGGCTGGACCTGACCGGCTATGCCGACATGATGGGGACATCCAACAATGTCTTCGCCGAGCATGCCTGGCGCTACCGCGACTATTTGATCGAGGCTTATCACAAAGACAAACCATTTGACCGCTTCGTGCGCGAGCAGATTGCAGGAGACCTGCTTCCCGCCGAGTCTCCGACGGAGAGAGCAGAGAACATCACTGCCACCGGATTTCTCATGGTCGGCGATGTCGAGATTGTCGAACCCGACAAGGCGAAGTTGGAAGCGGACCACATCGATACCCAGGTCAATAAAATCGGCATGGCCTTTCTGGGCATGACGCTGGGCTGCGTCCGTTGTCACGATCACAAGTTCGATCCGCTTGAGCTGTCCGATTACTACGGCATCGCCGGGATGCTCCGCAGCTCGCCATCAACTCACAAAATTCCATTTGGTGTGTGGAGTCTGCTCAATTCGACGGAACTTCCTGAGACGCCGGTGCAACTTGCCGCAAGGCAGAAGCTCGAAACTGAACACGCGGCGAAACTCGCCGAGATGAAGGCCGAACGAGAAAAGCTGGAAGCCGAAAGGAAGTCGGTCATCGCCGAGTTGGAAGAGATCGCCAAACAAGAGAAGAACGGGCCTGTCGCTGCCGCCCGGACTGCCGACGTGCAAACCGCGGACGAATCCGAATCGCCCCTGATGAAGAAGGAGAGGCTCACCAAGCAGCGCGATGCGCTAACGGCACGGCTTCAGCCTTTGGGACCGGCTATTCAGCATGCGGAGTTTTTTCGCTCCAAAGCCCCGCGAGCGTTCGCCATGCACGACGGCGACCAACCCGCAGATATGCCTGTTTACATTCGCGGCAACCCCTATGCGCCGGGGCCCATTGTGGCTCGCGGCGTGATTTCAGCTGCCTCATGGGGTCAACCTACTTCGATTCCGGCGGGACAAAGCGGTCGTTTACAACTGGCCGACTGGCTGGCAGATGCTCGCAATCCCCTGACCTCACGCGTCATCGTAAATCGCATCTGGCAGAAGCTGTTTGGCGAAGGATTGGTTCGTAGCGTCGACTACTTCGGCACGCGCGGGGAACTTCCCTCTCATCCAGAATTGCTTGACCATTTGGCCACGCGATTCGTCCAAGATGGCTGGTCGCAGAAGCGACTCATCCGTTCGCTGGTGCTCAGCCGCACGTATCGACTAAGCAGTACGAATAATGAAACGGCACTCAAAACGGATCCCGACAATCGATTGCTGTGGCGCAGCAGTCGTCAGCGACTCGATGCCGAAGCGATTCGCGACGGGTTGTTGGCGGTTAGTGGCGAATTGGCTCCGAGTGAAGGCGGTCCGGCTCTCGTACTGGAGTTTCCTGA
>CBIHQO010000805.1:0-3424 GCA_966211735.1 uncultured Schlesneria sp. | reverse complement strand
GTCCCGTAGCCAAGTTCGCCTAGACCTTGGGCGGGCGTCATTCGAGGTTGTTCACACAGCGCCTTCGCACAATTTCTTGGCGAACTTGGCTACGCGGACGCGTTTGTGGACTCTGCGTCGCGTTTGTCTCGCTGCTCTTCTGCGGCACTTCGCCGGATGTAGAAGGGAACCGCCTTCCAGCAATCGAAGTCGATGACTGGATAGGACTTCTGGTCGAGAAGCATCCGCTCGCCCTGCAGCGCGACGGACGATGCCAGCGGCTGGGCGAATCGATCTTCGGTCAGGCAGGTGGCGATTGTCAGTGAGAGATCGCAGCGGGCGAGTCCGCGTCCTACGAGCACTTCGTTCGCGGATCGCGATTTCAGCCAGACCTCGGCGTCGACAACCTCGATCGGACCGGGACGAATCCAAGTTCCATTGGTCTGCTGATAGTGACCCGCAAAGAGCTCGCCGCGCTGGGCATCTTCCACGACCCACAAGTCGCTGATGTCGGACGGACAATTCATGGCGACGGCGGTAAAGGTATCGACGGCGACAAACTGGCAGCGGGTCGCATACGCAAACGTCTTCGCGCAAACCATGCCGACTCGGAGACCAGTAAAGCTACCGGGACCACGACTGACCGCTACGGCATCCACATTTTTGGCGGTAACGCCATGTCGATTCAGCAGTTCTCGCAATTCCAGCGCCAACCCCTGCGCATGCCTGCGGCCAGCCTGTTCCAGAGAACGGACTTCGAGACACTGCCCCTCGCGGGTTAAGGCGACGCTGCCAGCCAGACCGCTCGTTTCGATCCCCACAATTAACATGCTGATAACGGTTCCGGCGACGAGTGGCATTGGCGAATCAAGAACAAGCGAACCACGAAACGGCGACAGTATCGCAGGTCGTCCGTTTTCGCATTTCACTCTCCCAAAAATCTCTTCCGCGCCATCACAGATAAGTGGGTGTTTGTATGGCGATCGACTGATCCTCAGGTTACAAATAAACCACGAAGCCGGTGCGGGCCGGCTTTGCGGGAAAGCGACAATTGAAGCCGGTCCACGGGGATGAAGTCACCAACAGCGTCTGTCGGGAGCCGCGAAAGGGAACATTCAACCGTCGTGATCACCGGGTTTGCAATGAGGTCACTTCTTCCTTCGCCCGTTCGGGCGCATTCAATTTCATTTCGGTTTTGTTGAGAGCCGTTCGGCTCGCAAAGGGTAATTATGGCGAAGAATTTGTACGTTGGAAATCTTCCCTACAGCACGACAGCCGACGATCTGCGCGATGCGTTCTCGCAGTTTGGCACGGTCGCCCGTGCTCAGGTCGTAGAAGATCGTGAGACCGGGCGCTCACGCGGATTTGGTTTTATCGAGATGTCAGACGGTGGGGAAGCGGCTGTGGAAGCGATGAACGGCGCGCCTTTCCAGGGCCGTACCCTCACTGTGAACGAAGCGCGTCCGCGTGAAGAACGTGGACCTGGAGGCGGTGGCGGGCAACGATCAGGGGGTTACGGCGGAGGTGGCGGCGGACGCTATTAATCTCGCCTTGATGAGCTATCTGAATCGTTCAGGTTCCCAACGCCTTGATCGCCCGACCGATCAAGGCGTTTTGTTTTGATTGAGCGTAGTGCAGAAGCCCGTATCCATCGAGACAAAGCTCGAAGGGGTCGGTAATCGGCTTCGTCAAACCCCACCGAGTTCATCTCGGTGGAAGCGGGCCTTTGCACTAGGCAGACGAGACTCCAAGTCCGTGGCCCCCGAGCCAATGCGCCTCGCAAGCAGTCGTTCTGTCTGTGAATAATCCAAGCGAGGTTGCGTCGTTACTGCGCCATGGCATATAAGAATTCAGCGAGACAATTTTTTGGACAGGCATCGGAAACATTCGATTGACGCGGAGACGGGCAATTGGATTTGGGCGAACTGGTCAGTGCGATCCGCATCGTCGAATTGTCCGCCAAGTCACGACAAGCGGCCATCAAGTCGCTGGTCCAGGCGGCAAACTGGGAAGACGAGGGGATCGCCCCCGATACGGTTTTACACGCCATTGAAGAGCGTGAAGCCGCGGCACAGACTCTGGTTTCCAGTGACTTCGCACTGCCGCATGCCTTCATCGATTGGGACGGCGACTTTCGCGTCGTGATGGGACGCAGCCGAACGGGTGTCGACTATGGCGTTCCGACCGGGCAGAAGGTTCAACTGATCGTCTTGCTGGTGATCGGCCGTCGTCTGCAGCAGACGCATGTCGAACTGCTGGCAGCACTCGCCGAGTTGCTGAAGCAGCCCGAGTTCCGCGAGCAACTGATCGAAGCCAAGGACGCTCGCGCGATCGACGTCATGCTGCTCGCCAAAGCCGGCTTGCAACCCGATCAGCGACGACAGCGTGCCCCCGGCATTCCGCGACTGACACTGACACTGGTCAAGCAGGCGATCCAACTGGTCGAGTCAGTCGGTGCGCAGGCGTTGCTGTTGGCCGTCGACCGACTGGAAGGGGTCCCGTGGGAAATCCTGGCCAGTTGGAAAGGCCGCGTCCTGCTGGTAACGACCGAACACAGCGAAGACTTTGAGATTGAACGCGACGACACGCATGTCTTCGACGGGCTGCATGCGACTCTGTCGCGGCTCGATCGATCGAACCTGGGGTTGTTGCTGGCTGCATCTCAGGGGCTGCTGAACGACAAGCTTCGTGTCGTCTGCGTGACCGGTGGGGTTGGACGGCGGGTGGACAGCATTTCGATCACGAAGCGTGAGTCACACTTTCGCGCGATGCTTTCGGAAAAGAATCGACGCGGGGTCGACGTGGTTCGTCCGGCGGTCATGCTGCGGATCTTGTCGATTGCGGTCGAGATTGCCGCCGAAGGTCGCGAAGCGCATCCGGTCGGCACGATGTTCATCGTGGGTGATGCGAGAAACGTCTTGCGGCATGCGCAGCAGTTGGTGCTGAACCCGTTCCACGGATATTCGAAACAGTTGCGAAATATCCTCGACCCGAGCCTCGCCGAAACCATCAAAGAGTACGCTCTGATCGATGGGGCTTTCGTGATTCAAGGCGACGGTACCGTACTGAGTGCCGGAACCTATTTGATGCCGAAGTCGGCTCCAGCCAGTCTGCAATCGGGCCTGGGAGCTCGACATCAAACAGCAGCGGCAATCACGGTGCATACGCTGTGCATGGCAATCACGGTGAGCCAATCCACTGGAACCGTAACAGTCTTCCGCAACGGCCTGACGGTGTTCCGACTGGAACGCGCTGCCACGACCAAGTGGTGACATTCGCCTGCTGATGGACTTGGCAAACGCGGATCATTTCCAAGTCAAAGCATCGTCACCGTGCAGATCAAAGAGTCTCTATTTCAAAATGATCTTGCGCGTTTTTGGGAGGGCGAGGTTCCTGCCGAACCGCGACAGTCGATGGACTCACCATAGCATGCGCGGCTCGGCAG